>QNAO01000275.1 GCA_003641785.1 Thermotogae bacterium | reverse complement strand
TGTTGCCGTTCCAGCTGAGTGAACCGGTGTAATCGTTCCCGCCCTCGCGGGTAATAATGTTTACAACACCGGACTGAGCGTTACCATATTCAGCTCCGAAACCACCGCTTATGGTTGACATCTCAGCAACACCTGACATGGGAATACTGCTGGTGAAGTTTCTGCTTGTCGGGTCTACCTGGGCAACTCCATCGACCATATAGGTGACTTCGCCGCTACGGCCGCCCCTCATGTGAAGGCCGCCACGTTGTGTGGATCCAGCCTGGCGGTTTACAACATCTGCAATACCCGCCACCGGTAGCGTACTGATTTCTTCTCGGCTTACCACATGATACGATTCTGTGGCATCCATCATTATCATTCCTCTTGAATCCGTTACCGTTATGGTCGTGCTTCCAACAGTAGCGGGATCAAGGGAAAAGTTCATTGGAGAGGTTTGATCAACAACGACCGCCACTCCTTCTGCTGTCTTATTACTCATACCAACCATACTGGCACTGACACTGTACATGCCAGGCTGAAGGTTGATTATGAAATACTCTCCGTTAGCATCCGTCATCGCGCCGTAGGAAGTTCCTACGACCATAACGGTGGCACCTATTAACGGGTTACCGGAATTGTCGGTTACCCTCCCGGCAATTTTACCTGTGGTACCTGCCGTTACTGACAGAGCCACGAACAGCACAAGTGCAATAGACATAAACATTGCTTTTCTACGCACCGCTGTAGCTCCTTTCTTCTGTCCGCAACTTATGATGCGGATAAAAATTCAATTTCAGCCGTGAAAAAGTTATTTTATTACACCTCCCCCTAACTTCTTCATGAGCTGCCTAAACTATTACTGTTCTTACATCTGTTTCAATCCAGAACCGTTTAAAAATACACCTCCTAAGGTGAATTGTATACCATCTAATTAGAGCATAAGACCGGCATGAAGCCTCGTCAAGCCGGTCTTTGCGCAATTCATCCGCCCAGCCCCAGCAACCTCGGAATTGTCGGAAGCCAGTCTTCAAGCAAAAACTGGCTCCGTCCGATAAGAAGACTCAAACGAGCCATTATAGTGTAACCGAAACTGGCTCCGAACGCTATCATCAATATCGTTATGCCAACGTTCGCGGTTTTTCCCACAAATCCCGTATGAGCTTTCGAGAAGAAGAAGTAGACAAGACCGCTGACAACACCAACAACAAGAACCACGCTGCTGAAAATGTCCCACGCGGAACCGGCTGCTACCGAAATTATGGTTCCCTTTACCTGGGCCATCGCGTTTGTCTGGAAGAAGCTGACCATATTGAGTCCCGCTCCCGCGCCTATGATCATTCCAAGTGAAAGACGGGAAAGACCGGCTGTTTTTGGCACCATCCGAGCAAGCATGAACAGCACGAATATCCCCGGAATTATCCATATCCAGTTGAATCCGCCTTGCGGGGGTACCATGTTCTGCCACCAGTTGGGAATCAGGACGTTCTCAATATTGTAGATGACCCAGTAACCCGCGCTCATCCCGACAAAGAGATGTTCAGCGAATTTGTAGAAAGGGTTGTCACGGTAAAGGAAGCTGTAGAGACAAAACGTTACCAGGGCTCCAAGCCAGATACCGAGTATTTCCCAGTTCATCTCGCGCCTCCTTTCTTCTTCTGTGAGAAGTAAGCAACGTTACCTATTACGATGAACAGCATTATCACAAGGTGGGCTACGGATTGCGGAGCCATCCCTCTGACAGCCTGACCGCCTTCGATACCCACAAGGGTTTCGTAATCAGCCGCTCCCTTGAGCCCTCCAAGCATTCCCACCATCTGTCCGGTCTGCAAATATGTATAGAGTGTTGGAGCGCTTACAGCCGTACAGCCGCCACCAACGGGAACACCGAACCTGTCCCCAGCCATCATAACCCAGGCGATGATACCGGGATCACCGGCGGAGAGTGAAATAATGAGAGAAAAACTCTCCAGATCGGTAATGTTTCTGAGCATGGGAATCTCAGACCAGGGGACGTTATCCTTGTCGGCGGGAAAAACAGCGCTCATGCTGGAACCGAGACGGACTATCATCACGCCGCCTCCCGTTTTGTAACCCAGGTTGCACCAGTCTTCGTACTGCACTTTTCCCAGGCTGTCCGCCATTTTTGACATGGCATCCTGTCCCAGGCTGGCTCCCTGTGGCCACAGAGCCATACCAACAACGTTAATGTTCTTCTTGAAAAGATGCAGTACCACAGCTTCGGCCATCGGTTGGAGTTCCGGCATTGTAGATGGATCGTAATCGAAGCTTACAAGCACATTGGAACCTTCCTGCAGAGCGTCAACGTATTCGAACAGATCCCTGCTTGGTTCCGCTCCCACCGGATTGGGTAATATGAGATTGAATAAAATAGGAACGATTACGGACAACGCGATAAGGATGAATATTATCCTTCTGTCCGTATTTCCGAGTTTTTCAATTATGCCAGCCATCAGTCAGCACCTCCAAGATAACTCCGCTCGATACCGAAGATTATACGGAGCGAGGTCGATACA
>QNAO01000274.1 GCA_003641785.1 Thermotogae bacterium | reverse complement strand
GTTCTTCGTATCAGCATCTCTTGAGCTCTTTTCAATCCTCTCGCTTTTTCGAATGGCATAAGCTTTCCTTCGGGATCAATCCACAATCCAACATGAATCTTCAGCAGAGAACCTATAAAGCCTTGAAACTTGGAGACTCTGCCTCCCTTTATCAGGAAGTCAAAATTTGACACGTAGAAAATAGCTCTGTATCTTCCCTGAGAAATCTCACGCTCTAAGTTCTTGTAGATCTCTTCGATACTCATTCCCGCACGTTCCAGCTCTCTGGCTCTGAGAGCCACAGGCGGCATCGCGCTTGAAGCAAGTCTCGTGTCGAGTACTTTAACAGGAATGTCAACCTGCTGAGATGCCGTGATCGCTGAGTCGTACGTTCCCGAAAGATTCCTGGAAATACAAATGGTGAGAACCTCTTCGTAGCCCGCGTTTTGAATCTCTTTGAAGAGATTGACAAACTCCCCAACAGAGGGTTGAGACGTCTTAGGAAGGGCTGAAGCGTTACTGATTCTGCTGTAAAAATCTCGGATTTGATCAAGATCACGCGTGTCATCTTCCTGGTTACCATCTGGCCATATGATATGCAAAGGCGCAATTGTTACATCAAGTTTATCAATCCATTCTCTTGGAATATCGCTCGTGCTATCGAGGATTATCTTCATCCTAGGCATAGAAACTCCTCCTCAACTTGTGAATCGTTCAAGATTTTTCTGAAGTAGACGAATTGATTCTACCAGATCCTGAGTACTCTCCAGCAGTTTCTCTATCCCATGTTCCCTTCCCAGAACAGACTGAAGAACATCTGATACCTTTTCGCTTACCTGAGAAGCTTCCGTTGCCGCCGAATTCATCGCATCACTTATATCAGATGTGGCTCCAGCTTGCTGCTCTATCACGTCGGCTATCTCAACAAAACCCTGAGCAGTGGTGTCGACATTTGAAAGAATTCTCAGTAAAGACTGTTCTATGTTCATTTGCTGAGTGTTCACTTCGGCAACTATTTCACTTACTTTGATGGCATTTTTAACAACTTCTTCGACTTTGCTTTGAATGTCTTTGACAAATGAATCAATTCCCTGGATTGAATTCTTCGTTTGCGCAGCTAACTTTCTTATCTCATCAGCTACAACAGTAAAGCCGCGCCCAGCTTCTCCCGCTCGTGCGGCTTCTATCGCCGCATTCAAAGCCAGTAGGTTTGTTTGCTCTGAAATATTCGCTATGGTCTCGGCTATCTTCGATATTTCTTGAGTTGCAGTCTCAAATTTTCTAACACTTGTTGCCGTGTTTTCACTCAGCTTCGTAGCTTCACCAACAATACCTGTGACCTCTTTCACCGCGTCGCGACCAGATGTTAGATCGTCTCTCATCTTTTTCGTTACCGAAAGAAGACTATCAGTTCTTTTTTTCAAAGACTCCGAAGAAGAAACCAATTCCTCAACTGAAGCGTTGACTTCTTCAGTGAGAGAAGCGATACTCTGCATTCCATTGTCAACCACTTCAAAGTCTTTTCTTATGCCTTTGAATTCATTTTCTTCACTCTGCACATATGTTGTGACTGTTTCGGTTGTTTTGATGACGTTTTGAACAGACTCTTTCGCGGATCGCACCAATTGTGACAACCCTTTTAGGGTCTCGCTCAGAGCTGAAGATATCAACCCCACTTCGTCGTTACTCTTGGCTTCCACCTGTTGAGTCAAATCACCGTCTTTAACACGCTCCACAACAGGAACAAGTCTCTTGATAGATCGCCCAATGGATCTCGCGGCGAGCCAAACAGTGAATATCAGACAGAACAAAATCAGCGCGGCGCTGTAAATGCTAAAAGACACAAAACTTGAAATAGGTGCGTAAACCTCATCACTTGGTATTACGGTAAAAAGATGCCAACTTGAACCTGGCACATTCGAATGAAACACAACACTTTCAGTATTGTCAACTTTCACATTCGAGAAACCTTGATTTACAGGCAAGTTTGACTTTTCAAGAATATGTTCTGCACCACGGCCATGGGCAATCACAACGCCGTTTTCATCTGTAAGCAAAGAGTACCCACTTGAGCCAGCTTTGAATTGATGTATTGCAGAGCCAAAGATCTCAAAGTCAACGGCTATGCCAGCTCCTGCTAAAAGTTCTCCTTCTTTCTCGATAGGAGATACGAAATACAAAAGGGCTTTTGGTGAAACTGACGGGAGGGTTAGAATGCCAACTCGAGTCTTCCCCAATTCTATCAGGTTTGCCAATTCTTTGGAAAAACACATTTCTTCAGAGCTATCCGTAACAAACTTTCCATCTGTAGTTATCACAAAACAACTTAGAACATTTGTGGATAGTTTCTCCTTCTCGGTTGTCAGCACATTGGGCAAAGTCTTTGAAGCCACCTGAAAATCAAGGTTCAAGAGAGGTTTGAGCATGGGTGTTCTTGCAAGAGATTCAGATTCTTTCACCGCTGAACCGTAGATCGAAGAGGTGATCTGAGAGTACGCTTCTGTCAAATCACTCAAGCTCTGAAAAATGACCTCCTCAGTTGTG
>QNAO01000273.1 GCA_003641785.1 Thermotogae bacterium | reverse complement strand
GTCGATTTTATAAACCCCCTGTGTAATCGCTTTCTTTATTTCGTCCACCAACTGCTGTCGTACTTCTGGAGCTTCCTTAGCCTCTTTTATCAAGCTGGCCATATTCACAGCACCACCAGAAGCGTAATCGGAAGAAAGATCCGCTTTTTTCAATTGCTTTGGAGTAGCTTGATTTTTGTCGATCTTCAATTTTTGCCATGGATTGGTGCCACCTACTCTGCCTATCTCAGGCATAGATATACCTCCCAATGTATAATCGACAGTGAAAAGCGTTTCTTTAACAGATCAGGAGGTTTTTCATTATGGGAACTCAACTGTTATTGGGAAAGTATCTTCCGGGGAACTCTTTCGTTCATACAATTAATCCGTGTGTCAAATTGATATCAACGATCTTCCTGATCTGTTATGTAACCATTTCTAACAATTTATTTTACCACATTTTTCCTGGTGTTCTAACCGTCACGATGATAGTTTTGTCCGGTATTCCACTATCGCACATGGCTCGGGCTCTAAAAGCGGTGTGGCTTCTTCTGACAATTGTCGTCGTACTGTTCTTTATAAGTGTGCTTTCTGGACAGAATCCTGTTGAAACAATGTTGAACAGCTGTTTAGCGCTGCTTAAGATCACCATTTCTGTCGCTTTGGCGACTCTTCTTATTAGCACCACTTCTCCGATTTCAATCGCTCGAAGTGTCGAACTAATGTTACGTTATCTCGGGATAAAGGGGATTTCAGCAAGAAATTTCTCTATGACAGTTGCAATGTCAATCCGATTTGTCCCGATACTACTCGAAGAGCTTGATCGAATAATACTGGCTCAAAGAGCGAGAGGATTTGATATCTCCTCTGGTAACATTACGCAACGGCTGAGAAAGGCTGGTTTGCTTATCATTCCCATGTTGAATTCATCTTTCAAAAAGGCTGATGACATCGCAATGGCTATGGATGCCCGCTTCTATGGAAGATCTGAAAATCCCACTTCCTTTTACAAATACGACCTCAGGTGGACAGATCTTCTTTACATAACCTGTACACTCTCTGTGTTTATGGCAAATGTGATTCGACACACAACTCATTGATTTTTAATCATTTTTGTGTTAAAAACTTACCCAGGAGGTGATCTCAGTGAAGAAAACTCTTCTGGTTCTCTTGATGATTTCGACAATTCTCAGCTTCGGAGCCACAAAGCGAGTGGCGTATGTTATCAATGGTTCTCTCGGGGATCAGTCGTTCTACGACTCGGGGCATGCAGGAATTGTTCGGTTGGAAAACGAATTTGGCGTGGAAGCTCGTGTCTTGGAGTGTAATTTCGATCCTTCTCTTTACTATCCAAGTCTCATGACAGCAGCCAGATGGGCAGATGTAATATTTGTCATATCTTATGGTTTTGAAGAAGAACTCAAGGAAATAGCTTCGATGTTTCCAAACAAGATTTGGGTAAACATTGACACGGTTGTTCAGGATGAAAATGGAATCATATCAAGCGTTGATTTCAGAGAAGAGGAAGGAGCTTTCATGGCAGGCGTTGTCGCGGCAATGGTCACCGAATCAGATTTACCCGGCGCAAACCCAGAAAAAATCATTGGAGCAGTGGGAGGAGACGACGATATTGTGATCAAAGCTTTCATGTACGGATACGAACAGGGAGCTCATTTTATCGATCCTGAAGTAGAAGTAAAAGTAGTCTATGCTGGAACCTGGGATGATCCAGCCAAAGGAAAGCAGGCTGCTTTACAGCTTTATTCTCAAGGTGCAGATATTGTTTTTCAGGTGGCAGCGCTGACCGGATCTGGTGTTCTTCAAGCCGCTGAAGAAGTTGGAAAGTACGCAATAGGTGTAGATTCAAACCAAAATGGGCTTGCACCAGGACACGTTGTTACAAGCGATTTGAAGGAAGTGGGCAAATCCATATACAGTGTTTACAAAATGATAGTAGATGGAACTTTTGAGAAAGGCAAAGTGTACAGTTTCGGTGTCAAGGAAGGAATGGTGGGATTAGCAATTGACGAGTACACGCATCAGATCTTAACAGAAGAAATGATTTCCCGTGTGGTTGAGATCCAACAAAAGGTGGCAAGTGGCGAAGTAACAGTACAGACGTACACACCACAAGAGTAGGAGGTAGTTCTTTGAGTTACGTGGAGATGAAGGATATATACAAAGTATATCCCCCTGACGTAGTAGCTCTCCGCGGAGTGAATCTCTCCCTTCAAAGGGGAGAGATTCATTCAATTGTGGGCGAAAATGGAGCGGGAAAATCAACTTTAATGAAGGTTCTCTATGGCCTTGTGGAACCGTCACGTGGCAGGATAGTCATCAATGGAACAGAACAGCACATCACAAGTCCGAGCAAAGCAATTGATTTAGGGATTGGTATGGTTCACCAGGAATTCATGCTGATTCCCTCTTTCAAAGTTTACGAAAATGTTATGCTCGGTTCAGAGATTACCCGAGCTGGTTTCATAAATGAAGAGCGCGCGAAGCAAGAAATCAATCAGATTATAGAGAAATATGGCTTCAAAT
>QNAO01000272.1 GCA_003641785.1 Thermotogae bacterium | reverse complement strand
TCTTCGCTGGGACTAAATGTGATCCTGGTAGCTGTGATATTGCCCATAGTTGTTGGCATGTCAACCGGAATAACCCAAACAACGGTTGGCATCTCATTGCCCATAGTACTTGGAATGGGAGGAGCCAACTTAGCGCTCTTGACATACGTCTTTTCAGTTGCGGGTGTTCTTCTCTCACCTGTTCATCTGTGTCTTGTGTTGACAAGTCAGTACTTCAATGTGAACTTCCTCCAAGTGTTACAGAAGATTTCACTTCCCTTAGCAATAACTTGCTTTGTGGGTTGGCTTTATTTGATATGATTTTTTGGGAGGATAGAGAAATGACCAGATTTATTGGTAAGATGTTTCCAAAGAAATCCCCAGTAGAACTGCTTCGTGAACACGCCCAAACCACGAAAAAAGCATCTGAATTCATACTTCCAACACTCGAAGCATTCCTTTCTGAAAATACCGAGGTACTGAGTACAATTTCGAAGAGAGTTGACCAGCTTGAGCGGAATGCTGACGACCTCAAAGTACAGATAAGAGAAAGCTACTCGAAACTCAAATTTGTCTACTTTGACAGAGTAGATGTTCTCACAATTCTCCAGCAGGAAGATGCCGTCATAGACGCAATAGACGATTTTGCAAAGTACGTGATGCTGAACACCTTGGAAAAACCCCTCGATAAGGAACTGGCAAATCTACTCTTCCAATTGGCAAGAGAA
Source organism: Thermotogae bacterium (assembly GCA_003641785.1). GTDB lineage: Bacteria > Thermotogota > Thermotogae > Thermotogales > DSM-5069 > B6-G13. Next base: position 1,817 of record QNAO01000272.1, on the reverse strand, counting down.
GCTTCGCGAACCATTGATGTGATGTTCAAAAGTGTCGAGGGACTCATACTGGTGGTGGAGTCGTCGTTTTCTCCCAAGTCACTCCAAGACGAAGAGAAAGAGGCGCTTGAGGTAGAAGATTTGGAAGCTTCAACGGACAAAACTTCAATTGAGATAGGAAAACGTTTGTTTTCCATGAAAAACTCCATCCATCCTGTTGACCTCTTCTTTCTTGAAAAAGTAGTCAGGCTATTGGCGCGAATAGCTGATCATGCTGAAAATGTCGTTGAAAGGATACGCATGATAACTCATTCTTGAATGGGGGCTGAAAACCTTGCTGCTGGCTTTTGCTTTCGTAACAGGCATGGGAATGGCTTTCGCAATAGGTGCAAACGATGTTGCTAACTCGATGGCGACAGCGGTTGGAGCGAAGGCTATCACGCCAAAGCAAGCGGTTATTATTGCGGCAATTTTGGAATTCCTCGGAGCGGTCTTATTTGGCGCTCATGTGACATCTACTATCACGAAGGGCATAGTCGATCCCGGCACTGTGTCGAACCCCAACGTGCTGCTCTGCGGAGCGTTTGCAGCCTTGGTCTCGTCAGCTGTCTGGATTCTCGCTGCGACACTCTGGGGTATGCCCGTTTCGACAACGCATTCGATCGTCGGAGGAATGGCAGGATTCGGTATCGCCGCAATGGGCTGGAACGCTGTTAACTGGCTAAAACTCCTCATGATCACATCGACATGGATCCTCTCGCCCCTTGCAGGTGGTGCTCTTTCTTATTTGGTGTTCAAAATGATATCACTCCTGATTCTCAGGCAAAGCTCTCCAGAACTAAAGGTCAAGCGGTATGCTCCTTTTATAGCTGGGACAATAGTCTTCATAATTGTTTACCTCTTTTCACTTAAGACTTTGCACCATTCCCAATCTGTGAGCATCGTATGGTCTCTTCTAATAGCCGTGATTGGAACCTTCGTTTCGCGATATCTCGTAAAGCGGTGGTCAGAGAAAAGTAATTTGAGGCAATATGATTTTGTTGAATATCTCTTCAGAAAACTCCAGATAATGACTTCATGCTACGTGAGTTTTTCGCATGGAGCAAACGACGTGGCAAACGCCATCGGCCCACTTGCTGTCATTTACTGGGTTATGCAGAATGGCAGCGTTGGTTCTCATGTAACCGTCCCTCTGTGGATACTGGGTTTAGGCGGAATTGGTATCTCGCTGGGCGTTTCTTTCCTTGGCTACAGAGTTATGAAAACTGTAGGAGAAGATCTCACATCCCTGAACAACACACGTGGATTTTCCATAGATTTCAGCACTGCTACAACTGTTCTTGTTTCCTCTGTGTTAGGAATGCCTGTGTCTACCACACATGTGGTTGTTGGATCGGTAGTTGGTGTTGGCATGGCAAGAGGAATAGAAGTTGTCAACATCAAGGTGCTCAAGACCATAGTCACTTCCTGGTTGCTAACAGTCCCATTGGCGGCACTGCTTTCTGCCGTTCTTTTCAGCGTGTTCATAAGGATCATTTAAAACTTCTTTTGGCAACAGTGGCCACCAGAAGGCCGTACAGAACTAAAACAAACAACGAAATAACAGATACTCTGAGAGAGAAATTGGTACTGGCAACAAGATTCAAAATTTTCAGAGTTCCTGCCGCAAATGCGAGTATTCCACCCACCATGATATGGGCATCGGTCCTGAGAGGACTGTGCTTTAAGTCAATGAGTCCAAAAACAGGAACCAAACTGAAAACGAACAGGCAGAGAGTAAACAACAAATCCTCTCCAACAAAAAGCAAGGCAGTGGTAAAACCGAGAAATATCTGTAT
>QNAO01000271.1 GCA_003641785.1 Thermotogae bacterium | reverse complement strand
CTTCAGATAGTTTTTCTGTGTCTAATAGGTTTGTCTTCATCGTCTTCAGCAATGCAGTACTACACCTCAGGCATGAACGCCTACATTAACCAGGACTACGAAACGGCGTTGAAATGGTTCGAAAAGGCTGTACAACTGGATGCAAGTTTGGAGTCGTACGATGAACTTTTGAAACTGAGAATGGGTTTCTCCGCCTACTGTATCGGCGATTTTGACAGAGCAAAAACATACCTCAGCCACTACAAAGACAATCCTGTAGCTCAAAAACTCTATCAGCTCATGGAAAGCGCCTCACAGCCTTCAGAAGAGTGGATGAAATGGATAAGGAGCAGAATACCTCAAAACCCTGCTCCAGCGGAAGATCAGCGACCACAGCGATCAAAGCCCCCTGTATTTCTTTTGATAAGCGTATTCATCTCAACTTTCACAGGAAGCCTTCTTCTTGTTATAATGATCCAGAAGCGAAGATCCTTCGCTCATAAAACGAGCATGAAACAAGAGGAATCAAAGGAAATCATTAATGAAATTTCTGCATCTGAAGAGGACTCCAACCGTATACTCGAGGCAAACATAGACACTCTGGAAAAGATAATACAGGATATCAAGCTGGATGCCGAAAGTGAACCACCTTCAGATGAAACAAAAGATTCTGTAGAATCCGAAGAAGCGAAGAAAGCAGAGAAAATAGTGGAAGAAATCCTATCTTCAGAGGAAAAACAGCAAGAAATACAAGAAACAACAACAGCCTCTGCTGATCCTCACGAAGTGCTCGAACTCCTGGAAGAAAAGAAATCATATAATAAAGAAGACGCAGAAGCTCTCTCAAACGCCGTGCAGGAAATACTCAGTTTTCAGGAAGATTCGGAAGAAGAATCACATGAGAAGGAATCTTAAACGTACCTTTCAGCAAATAGTAACTGTTCTCAACACCTATAACTTTCCCAAGCTTCCCATATCCAATATTGCGAATAAGCGTGCCGTAAGGAAAATCATCTGAGACATACACTTCTCCACCCGTAACATCCACTGTTTCATATATTCTGAGACGCTCACCTCCAAAAAGTTCCCCTTCAATAACAAGATCACCTTTTTCAACAAAAACTCGCATTACGAAGCTGCTGTCATGAATAGGTCTTATCCAGCAAACACCAGCGGTATTCTTCTCAACAATCCCCACCATGGATTTAGTGTCAGGATCCAGGGCAACACTTCCCTTATCTGTGTCGGCCGCTGCAAGAATGTAGCTTTCCCTTGTACCCAACACTGGTGAGTACTCACCAAAAATGTTTCCATCAATATAAACGGGTTTGGAGATTTCTCCTGAAAACGAGAATTTAATCCCGGAAACGATCTTCGCAGTGATTACTCTAACCGAGAATGACATATCTGTGAGCCACTCAAAGGCTTGTGAAACATGATCAGCTACAATGTTACTGAAAAGCGCATTCGCCAGGACAACAATCAAAAAGAAAATACAAAGAGCGATAAGCCTGTACACATCCTTAGTTAACATCTAATCCACCTGCTGAAGCTTCTTCAGTATGTCTACTTTCTCAAGGACCATACCCGCACCACGAGCAACACAAGAGAGTGGATCATCGACTTTGACAACCTTTATACCAGTTTCCTCCTCTATCAAAGTATCAAGTCCTCTTATCAGTGAACCACCACCAGCTATCACAATCCCTCTTTCCATGACATCGGCAACCAATTCAGGAGGGGTTTTCTCAAGCGTTGTTCTAATGCTCTCAATTATCGCGGAAATAGGCGTCATCAACGCTTCTCGAATCTCTCCGCCTCTCAATGAAAGTCTTCTTGGAAGACCTGTTGAAAGATCTATGCCAGTGATAATTGATTCAAGAGTATCGTGCTCTTCGGTTTCATAAACATTGCCTATATCTATCTTCACTCTTTCCGCTGTCCTTTCACCTATTGCCATTCTGTAGGTTTCTCGCACATACTGGACTATCGATTCATCCATTTCATCACCGGCTATTCTTATGGAATCCCATACAACAATACTTCCAAGCGAGATGACAGCAACTTCTGTTGTTCCACCACCAATGTCGACAATCATATTGCCATTGGGCTCTTCTACATCAAGCTCTGCTCCTATCGCGGTTGCCATAGGCTCTTCAAGCAAGAAAACACGGGATGCTCCCGCTTCGAGGCCTGCTTCGAGTATCGCACGCCGCTCTACGTCCGTGATACCCACAGGAACACCTATCACGATTCTTGGTTTTAACATGGAAAAAGAAGGTTTACTCCTGTTTATAAAATATTTCAGCATGGCAAGAGCTACGTCATAATCGGCTATTACACCATCTCGAAGGGGTCTTATTGCCCTTATTGAAGCGGGAGTTTTACCAAGCATTTTTTTTGCTTCTGCGCCAACTTTCAATACCTCGCCTGTATCCGTGTGAATCGCCACGACCGTAGGCTCATTTGTGGTAATGCCCTTTCCTCTAACGTAAACTAAGGTGTTAGCAGTGCCAAGATCAATGCCAAGATCCTTTCTTCCAAACAAT
>QNAO01000270.1 GCA_003641785.1 Thermotogae bacterium | reverse complement strand
TGAAGCTCTGCAGAAAGCGATGATGAAGCTGGAAGGTTCGTTTTCTCTCATTATTATGACAGAGGACAAATTAATCGCAGTACGAGATCCACACGGTTTCAGGCCTCTGTGTCTTGGACGACTTGACAACTGTATCGTTGTAGCATCTGAGACCGCCGCTCTTGACACTCTTGGTGCCAACTATGAAAGAGAAATCTCCCCTGGAGAGATACTGGTTATCGACAACAACGGAGTTCATAACCATATGGTGGCGAAGGAGACCAGGAGGTCTCTGTGTGTATTCGAGTTTGTCTACTTCGCAAGGCCAGACAGTACTATCAATGGAATAACCGTGTACTCATCAAGACTAAGAGCTGGCATCAACCTTGCGAGGGAAAAACCTGTGGATGCCGATCTCGTCGTGGGAGTTCCAGATTCTGGCACAGTCGCCGCTATGGGCTTTTCCCAGGAAAGCGGTATTCCCCTTGCCATGGGCTTGATAAAAAACAGATACATAGGCCGCACATTTATACAACCCATGCAAAAAATGAGAAAAATGGGCGTAAGGTTGAAGCTGAATGTTTTAAAAGAAGTCGTGCGCGGCAAAAGACTGGTATTGGTGGATGACTCGATTGTCAGAGGCACGACAAGTGCTCAAATAGTCAGAATTCTTAAGGACGCTGGAGCCTCCCAGGTTCATGTGAGAGTCGCTTCTCCACCTGTTACTCATTCGTGCTATTACGGTATAGATACTTCAAGCAAAAAAGAGCTAATAGCCGCAAACCATGAACTTAAAACCATTACAGATTTTCTCGGTGCAGATACTCTCGAATACCTCAGTCTCGAAGGATTAATCGAAGCAGTTGGCATGAATAGAGAAGAGCTGTGCGCAGCTTGCTTTGATGGAAAATATCCAACGAAAGTTACGGATACCGTCGGAAAAAGATTATTTGAAAAGTAGGATGGTGGCAACCGTGGAAAAGAAGCTAACATACAGGGATTCTGGAGTGGACATAGAAAGAGCTAACGCAGCCGTCAAGAGAATTGAGAAACTTGCGAAGTCTGTCCAAACAGAGAATGTTATTGGTGGTATTGGACAGTTTTCAGGTTTCTTCAAAATATCAACTGATTACAACGAACCTGTTCTTGTATCCTCAACCGATGGTGTGGGTACCAAGTTGAAAATAGCCTTCATGATGGATAAACACGACACAATTGGGATTGATTGTGTAGCAATGTGTGTGAATGATATAGCAGTTCATGGAGCTACACCCCTTTTCTTCCTTGACTATATTGCAACGGGAAAAATCGCGTTGAATACGGTTGAAGACATAGTCAGGGGAATAATAAATGGCTGCCAAGAGGCACAGTGCGTCCTCTTAGGCGGAGAGACAGCGGAAATGCCCGGATTCTACAAAAAAGGTGAATACGACATCGCGGGTTTCGCTGTCGGAATTGCGGAAAGGCAGAATCTTGTGACGGGATCAACTATTGAAGAGGGTGACGTGATCATCGGAGTCTCCTCCAGCGGTTTACACAGCAACGGGTTTTCTCTGGTAAGAAATATCATTGAGCGCTCTGGACTGAGCCTGGATTCGTATATGGAAGAACTGGGAAAAACCCTTGGAGAAGAACTCATCACACCAACGAAGATATACGTTCAGTGTATAAAAAAGGCTCTTAAACATGAGATTCACGGAATGGCCCACATAACGGGTGGAGGACTGCTTGAAAATCTGCCAAGAATTCTGCCACCTGGACTTGCCTGCGCTATAGACAAAAAAAGCTGGAAAACCCCAGAGATATTTTCCCTTCTTCAAAAGCTTGGCAGAGTGGAAGATCGTGAGATGTTCAGAACATTCAACATGGGAATAGGACTTGCATTGATCGTATCTGTCGAAAGTGCAGAAAAGATTCTCGAAGAAATCAAAAGTATTGGCGAAACGGCATGGATAATAGGCCAGGTCGAAAAAGGTGAAGGGACGGTGAAATTATGAAAAAAATGAATATCGGAGTCCTTGTTTCGGGAAATGGTTCAAATCTTCAGGCCATTATCGACAGAACTAATGAGAAATCTTTCCCTGCAAAAGTCAGTACAGTGATCTCAAGCAAAGCACAAGCTTATGCTCTGCAAAGAGCACAAAAGCATGAAATACCCTGCTATGCGGTTAGGAGAAAAGACTTTGACAGTCAAGCAAGCTGGGAACAAAGAATTCTACAGATCCTTCACAAGCACGATGTAGAGCTGATTGTTCTGGCAGGATTTAACAAGATACTCTCAGCTTCATTTGTAAGGAAATACAGATGGAGAATTATCAATATTCATCCTTCACTGATTCCGGCTTTTTGTGGAAAACACTTCTATGGAATGAAGGTTCACAAAGCAGTCATAGATTCCGGTGTGAAAATAACTGGAGCTACCGTTCATTTCGTAACTGAGAAAGTGGATGCCGGACCGATAATTCTTCAAAAAGCAGTCCAGGTAAAGGATTGTGGTACCCCTGAAACACTCTGCGAGCGTGTTTTAAGGGTTGAACACGAGATCCTTCCTGAAGCTG
>QNAO01000269.1 GCA_003641785.1 Thermotogae bacterium | reverse complement strand
GTAGATCCTGGCTCTTGACATACATTTTCAGGGCTTCTACTATTACTTGACTGATGTTTCCATGGGCCGCAGCGCGTTCGAAGACTTTCAAGTTTTTCTGTTTGATATAAATGTTCCTCCTTGGCAAACGCATGTCCCCCTTCTGTGAGAAATACACTTTTGCATCAGCGCGTCTAAGAGCGCATTTTACATTACTGTGCAACAACAGTTTTTGTGTTCCAAAACACGGATTTTCACGCTATGTGCTGCTTAAGACAATATATTTTACATATTAAATCTATGTTCATACCAGTTCTACTCAAGCAAAGTTAAAGGGCACTCGGATCATTCAATCAAATATTCGCTATGTAGTGAAGCGCGAAAGTGTTACATTCATACAACAGTATGAACCTTTTCTTTAGAAATTTGTTTTGCGACGATCTGGCTGATCATCTGTGTATAATCGCTGTACGGAGGTGAAATCGTGCGAATTGAAGAGAAACTTTCACGTTACTACAGCAAGAGTGTAGATATTGTACTGATTCTGGGCTTTACACTTCTCACAGCCATCGGAGCGCAAGTGAGATTGCAACTCCCATGGAGTCCCATTCCTGTTACAGCACAGACCTTCGTTGTCTTGCTTGGTCCAATTCTCATTGGACCCTGGGCCGGGCTAAGTCAGGTTTTGTATCTGGTGTTTGGCATCGTAGGTATACCCTGGTTTGCCATACAAAAACAGGGGATTTCGGTGCTTCTTGGTCCAACTGGTGGCTATCTAATAGGTTTTGTTTTCGCCTCTCTTGTGCTTGGTTATATTGCAAAAGCTGAAAAGAGCTTTTCAAAATTGCTTTTGTGGCTGTCTTTGGCAAACTTCGGTGTCATTTATGGTTTTGGACTGCTTCAACTGTGTGGCTGGCTTGCACTAAAGGGTTCAACTCCGAGTTTCTTGCAACTTTTTTCTATGGGAGCGCTTCCTTTCATTCCCGGTGACCTGACAAAGATTCTTCTTGTCTGTTCGATAGCCCGTGTATTTGGAAAAAGCAATAGTTTTGCTTCATAAACGCTGGGGCAAACATTGCCCCAGCTTAGTATTTCACCTTCCTCAAGGAATCCTTTACATCTTGTGCGGTTACCTTCAGATAGCGCTGTGTCGTTTCTAAACTGCTGTGACCAAGGAATTCCTGAAGAATTCGTATATTCACCCCGCGATAGAGAAGCCTCGTGGCCGCTGTGTGCCTCAACATATGTGGTGATATGTTGCCGATCCCTAACTTTGTTGCCAATTTACGAAGCAACAAGGTTATCCCTTGACTTGTCAACTGCCTGCCCCATTTGTTCATCACGATGAAATTGTTCTCATTTTCACTCTTTGCCACTATCTTTGTAAGAAATGGTTTGACGTTCCTTGGAATAGGAATGACGCGCATTTTCCGGCCCTTTCCACTCACACGTATTGCGTTTTCGGCGATACTGATGTCTCTGACTCTCAAATTTTTCAGCTCGCTTACTCTCAAACCGGCGTAACCACAGAGACCAACGATCAGAACAAGACGCGGGTCGTTGTCAAAAGCCTTCACAGCTCCTCGCCATAGTCTGTTGAGCTGCCCTTCAGAGAGAGCCTTGGGAATAGGTTTGTAGTGTCCCTTCACTTTTAATCTGTCCTTGACCTCGGCGAGAACCTCTGGGCTTGAAAACAAAAGGAACCTTCTCATAGCTGAATAATACAAGTTCACGGTTGATATCTTTCGAAATTGAGAAATGCGGCTTGCCCACTTCAAGACAGAATCTGCGTCTATCGTGTCCGACGAACTCAAAAATCCCCGAATCACAGAAAAATATGTCTTTTCGGTGTTTTCACTCATTTTCTGAAATGAAAGAAGTCGCTTGAAGTCAAACAAAAGCTCGTTCGATGCTTTTTTCATTCTCTCTACCTCCTTAATCTTATTGATGAGGATTGATGATACACTATGTTGCCAATGAAAACGAATACACCGCGACTTGATTAAACGGGGAAGGCAAATCGAAAATTGAAGAAGAACAATTACCAACGGGGTTTTGAAATTGAAAAGGAAAAAAGATGAACAAACCAAAAGAGGAGGTTTCCCTCCTCTTCAGATTTTGTAGCGTGTGACAACCTCCTTCAGATTAACAGCGTTGTTTCGTACTGATTTCACCTTTGCCGCCACTTCTTCAGTATTAGCGGTTGTTTCTTTAAGCAAGCTGTGAACCTGCTGCACATTTGCGTTGATCCCTTCAACGCTTTTACTGTTTTCTGCCATCGCCTGGGAGATTTCATCAACAGCCGCTGTTTGCTCTTCTATCGCGGCGACAATGTTCTGAAGCATGTGGTTTATTTTATCAACAGCGTTTATGATCTCATCTAATTTCTTGTCTGCCACATCTGCACGCTCAGCGCCTTCTTCAACTTGAGACGTTATCTCTGAAGAGACTCCTCTGGCTTCTTGAGCTATGTTTCCAATTTCCTGAACAACGTCTCTGATCTTCTCTGCCGAGACTTTGCTTTCCTCTGCCAGTTTTCTTATCTCATCTGCGACAACAGC
>QNAO01000268.1 GCA_003641785.1 Thermotogae bacterium | reverse complement strand
GAAATTCTGTTCACGATAACTGTTCAAAATGGTGATGAAGACGTAACACAGATGGTGCTGAATGTTCTGAAAAGGGTGAGAAAGTGATTAGGATAAGGTCCAGCTCAGAAATCGAAAGAATGAAGAAAGCTTGTAAGGCTGTTGCATATGTTCTCAAAGAAGCAAATCAGTTTGTGAAGAAGGGCAGAAACGCTTGGGAAATAGAAGAGTTTGTATTAAAAGCCTTCGATCAGTTGAAAGTTGAACCAGCATTTAAAGGCTACAGAGGTTACTCATACGCCACATGTGTATCCGTCAATCAAGAAATCTTGCACGGATTTCCGCTTAAGAGCAAGGTATTTGAAACCGGTGATATCGTGTCTATTGACGTAGGGGCTGTATACAATGGCTACTACGGAGATGCTGCCGTGACATACATTGTTGAACCGATAGATAATACTGGCAGAGAGCTGGTTTCTGCGACAAAAGATGCGTTGATGGAGTCGCTCTCTTTCTTGAAAAATGGTGTGAGACTCGGAGATCTTTCTTATAAAATTCAATCTGTGGTAGAAGAGAGAGGCTTCAATGTAATCAGAGACTTTGTTGGTCATGGAATAGGAGCCAATCTTCACGAAGAACCCGAAATTCCCAATTACGGGACTCCTGGAACTGGGTTGCTTCTCAGGAAAGGGATGACCATAGCTGTCGAGGTTATGGTTTCGGAAGGTGATTGGCACACGAGTACCTTGGATGATGGTTGGACTGTTGTAATGTCAGACGGAAAGAGGAGTGCTCATTTCGAGCATACTGTTCTTATTACAGAGAACGGTGTAGAGATTCTCACTTCTCTATAGAAAGGTGATGAAATGCCGAAAGACGATGTAATCAAGATGGAGGGAACAGTAACTGAGGCGCGCAGGAATGCAACATTTCTCGTAGAATTGGACAATGGTCATACGATACTTGCTCAGATTTCCGGAAGGATGAGGAAAAACTTCATACGGCTCGTTCCCGGGGACAAGGTTGTTGTGGAACTGTCCATATATGATTTGAGTAAGGGAAGAATCGTTTACAGGAAAAAGCTTGGGAAGTGAAAGGAGTTGAGTTCAAATGAAAGTGAGATCATCTGTTAAAAAGAGATGTGAACATTGCAGGGTTGTGCGAAGAAACGGTAAAGTGCTTATCATTTGTAGTGCAAATCCGAAACACAATCAAAAGCAAGGTTGAGAAAAGGAGGGGAATGAATGGCACGCATAATGGGTGTAGAACTCCCCGGAAACAAGAAAAATTTCATAGCTCTTACATACATATACGGTATAGGAAAAACAAGGGCTATGCAAATACTCGCTGAGACAGGGGTCGATCCTGAGAAGAAAGTGAAGAAGCTAACTGATGATGAGGTCAGCAGAATTGCAAAGTATATTCAGGATCACTATAAGGTCGAAGGGGAGTTGAGGACCGAAGTCAACAGAAATATCAAGCGCCTGATCGACATTGGTTGTTACAGAGGTTTGAGGCATAAGCTTGGACTCCCAGTTCGAGGCCAGAGAACTCGTTCGAATGCTCGAACAAGAAAAGGACCGCGTCCGAGCAGAATCAAGGCAAAGAGAAGGAAAGAAACGACCGCTTGAGGAGGTTGAATCGCAATGGCAAGACGTTCTGAATCAAGAAAAAAGAAGAAAATACTAATAGATCATGGTGTGGTGCACATAAAATCCACGTTCAACAATACGATAATAACGCTTTCTGACTCTAACGGTAACGTGCTCATTTGGGCCAGTAGCGGTACTGCGGGTTTTCAGGGAACGAGGAAAGGAACCCCATATGCTGCGCAGCTCGCTGCTGACAAAGTTGCTAAAGAAGCTTTGAAGCATGGTATCAAGAAAATAAATGTTCTTGTTAAAGGCCCTGGTCCAGGAAGGGAAGCTGCCATTAGAACTCTTCAGGCAGCTGGTCTGGAAGTTGATATGATTAGAGATGCTACGCCGATTCCTTTCAATGGATGTAGGCCGAAGAAAAGGCGCAGAGTTTAAAGGAGGGACTTGAATGGCAAGGTACACAGGACCCGCGTGCAAGTTATGTCGAAGAGAAGGCATGAAGCTGTATTTAAAGGGTGAAAGATGTTTTACCGAGAATTGCGCTTTTGATAGACGTCCGTATGTTCCTGGAGATCATGGGAAAGGCAGGAGCAAACTTTCACAGTATGGTACTCAGTTGAGATCCAAACAAACGATGAAAAGGATTTACGGGGTACTTGAACAACAGTTTGAGAGATATTATGAGAAGGCTCAGCGCATGGCCGGCGATACCCGAGAGAATCTTGTCAGAATCGTTGAGTCGCGACTTGATAATATTGTGTATAGAATGGGATTTGCACCCAACAGAAAGCTTGCAAGACAATTGGTAAATCACGGCCATGTTATTGTTAACGGCCGCAAAGTGAATATTCCATCCTACTGTTTAAAGCCCGGTGACACTGTGGAAATTCGTGAGCGGAGTAGATCCATACCTTCTATCAAGCAAGCTGTAGAGCAGAGCAAAGATAGAACTAAGGTTGACTGGGTAGAGGT
>QNAO01000267.1 GCA_003641785.1 Thermotogae bacterium | reverse complement strand
TGTCTTGTAGGTTCAAACCTGTCTAAAAGAACAGGCGTCTCAAGGCTGTTTTTCAACCTCGATTTCAATCCATCTATCGTTTATGACTTGTACTTTGCTCTTCATCTGTTTACCACTCATGCTGTATTATTATACTTGAATGTGCGACTTTAATTGTATGGACAACTAAAACCGCCTTTCATCCCATCTTCTGAAGAAGATGGGCCTTCTCAGCGGCTTTTGTAACTTGCCACAACTGGCTTAGTTCCGACCCGACATGCCCCAAGTTCACCGGCAATTTTGTTGACACCACACTTTTTCGGACATAGGTCGCAGACTGTCATTCTCTTGTACAGTTCCTCTGCTCGAGTTTTGATTTCGTCTTCTCCAAGAAAAAGATAAGATGGATCCACACTTTTCACCCACCACAGATTAGAAAAACGGGCAGCAAGGCCTGCCCGTTTTTATTCTTTAGAAATGATTATCCCGTATTCATCAGCATCAACGATAGCAGTGTCACCTTGAGAGATTTCTCCTGATACTATCTTCTCAGCAAGGGGAGCTTCTAATTCACTTTCTATAACTCTCCGCAGAGGCCTTGCTCCAAGTGCTGGCATGTAGCCACGTTGTGCCAAATACTTCTTGCAGTTTTCAGTGAATTTCAGCGTTATATCCTGCTCTACCAGCCGCTTTTTTAGTATCTCTAACTGCAGTGATACTATCTGCTGCATATGATTCATTTCCAGGGGTTTGAAAACTATTGCCGCATCTATCCTATTTATGAACTCCGGTTTGAAGTGATGCCTCATTTCCTCTTCTATTACTTCCTGTATGTTCTGCGATCCATCTTCGAACGAGTCGAGTATCTTCTCGCTTGCTATGTTGCTTGTCATTATAATTATCGCGTTCTTGAAATCCACTGTGTTGCCTTTTCCATCGGTAAGACGACCATCGTCAAACACCTGAAGAAGCACGTTGAATACCTCGGAGTTGGCCTTTTCTATTTCATCAAGAAGCACAACACTGTACGGTCTCCTTCTTACTTGTTCTGTCAGTTGACCGCCTTCCTCGTAACCGACGTACCCCGGAGGAGCCCCTATAAGGCGGCTAACACTGTGCTTTTCAGTGTATTCTCCCATATCTATTCTTATCAAGGCATCTTCACTTCCAAACAACACTTCTGACAGAGCCTTTGCCAGTTCCGTTTTTCCAACGCCCGTCGGACCGAGAAAGAGGAAAACCCCATTCGGTCTCTTAGGATCCTTGATACCTGCCCGAGCTTTGCGTATTGTTTGAGCAACAACCCGGACAGCATCTTCCTGGTCAACTATTCGCTGGTGGAGGATTTCTTCAAGCTTAAGTAGCTTTTCCCTTTCGGATTCGAGCATTTTGGAAACAGGAATACCTGTCCATAACTCGACAGTCTTGCCCACATCATCTTCAGTGACTACTGGATCGGGATTGTCGTCATTTCGTAATCTAACCGCTGATGAAGCTTCATCTATTAGATCTATCGCTTTGTCTGGAAGAAATCTATCGGTTATATATCTCGCACTGAGCTTTGCTGCGGCTATAAGACCTTCGTCGCTTATTTTAACTCCATGATGCTTTTCGAATTCTCCCTTTACTCCTCTGAGTATCTCGATAGTTTCTTCCACACTCGGTTCAGGCACATGTACAGGTTGAAAACGTCTTGCCAGAGCTTTGTCCTTCTCTACTCGTTTTCTGTATTCATCTACTGTTGTTGCTCCAATGATCTGCATCTCACCGCGAGCAAGCTCTGGCTTGAATAGGTTAGCTGCATCGAGGGCTCCTTCTGCCGCGCCGGCGCCAACAACTGTGTGAAGTTCATCGATAAAGAGTATGTACTGACCCGCGTTCTTCTTCACTGCGTCTATTACCTTCTTAAGGCGCTCTTCGAAGTCTCCTCGAAATTTAGTTCCAGCCACTATTCTTCCCATGTCAAGTTTTAATATACGTCTTTTTTTCAAGAAAGGTGGCACGTTACCTTCAACAATTCTTTGGGCGAGTCCTTCCACAACTGCCGTTTTCCCAACTCCAGGATCTCCGATGAGGACAGGGTTGTTCTTGAACTTTCTAGACAGAATTTGAACTGTCCTCTGGATTTCGGTTTCCCGGCCAACAACGGGTAACAGCTTTCCTTCCTTTGCAAGTGCCGTCAGATCCTCAGTGAATTTCAGTAGCACGTCAACGTTTTCTCCTTCGGAAGTGGTGCCTGTCGTTCTCAGCTCTTTTATTGCTTCATAAACGTTATCAGGTGTTACTCCATGCCTTGAAAGTATTCGGAAAGTTATCGTACTCGGTGAAAGTATCATTCCAAGCAAGAGATGGTCAGTTCCTATCTTTTCATCTCCCATTCTCTTCGCTTCGCGTCGTGCCTCTTCTAAAACATGCCTCGCATCAGGCGTTATGTATATCTGAGCGACACTACTACCATTTTGAACACTCGAACCTCTCATTCCATATCTTCCAACAAAGGAAGAAGTCTCATCTTTCAAAAGCTCTATATTGACTCCCACCTTCTTGAGAATGTCTACCGCTGCGTTGTC
>QNAO01000266.1 GCA_003641785.1 Thermotogae bacterium | reverse complement strand
CATCAAATGAACTGGTGTGATCCAAGTATCGACTATCTCACCTTTTCCAAAGAAAACGATGTTGTTAATTTGCTCTCTGTCTATGGCGTGCATTATTGCCTGTCTGACTCTAACATCTGCAAAAAGCGGGTGAGGCTGTGAAAGATCATTTGGGTTTCTGAAATTCAAATCCAAAGTCCATTCCGCAACATTTGGTGTGAAATACACATTAAATACATCTGGCCTTTCGTTTTCAAGTTGCATACTCTGTTTCAAATCCAGGGTGTATCTTCCAAAGTCTATCTCACCTTTGAGTGTCATCGCAAAAATAACCGAGCTGTCAGGTACAATTCTCATTACAATCTCATCTATGTTTGGTCTTCCCATGTAGTAATCATCGAAAGCCTCAAGGACTATGTACTGACCTTCAACATATTCTTTGAACTTGTATGGTCCAGTCATGACAGGGTTAGAGGTAACTTTTTTGACAAACTCATCCCAGTTCCCGGTTTTCTTGGCTTCCTCAAAATCTGCCCTGAAAAGATGCTCAGGAAGCTGGAACCATCCGTAGTAATAAGAGTACACAGACGAACCAAGCTCAGCTCCAGGAGTAGGATGCGAAAGGTGTATTGTGAAAGTGTAATCATCTAAAACGTCAACTCCTTGAACCATTTTTTCAAAATAGTTCGACGTGACAGGTGCATCTGAAGTCATAACTTCCCACTGGAATTTCGCATCTCTCGCAGTAACAGGAGCGCCATCGTGCCATTTCATCCCTTTTCTAACTTTGAATGTTATTGAAGCCGTTCCGTCGTCGTTTATTTTGATTAGCCCATTTTCAAGGCTTGGAATCTTTTCGATCATTCTTGGATGATAAAAGCCATCTTCATCTGTACCGGTGTACCCATCGCCTATGATATTGCAAATAGTCCATGTCAAACCAGAGGAAGTAAACAAAGTGTTGAACCCTTTTGGATCAGCTGTAACAGCCGTTACGATCCTTCCACCTTGCTTTGGAGGATAAAGAGCCATGTAAAAAGACCGTGCAGCTTCTTCCCTAGTTATTGGAGAAAATGGTTCCAATTTGTGCCCATACCTGTAATCCAACAGTTGCCTATTGCTTCTAAACGCCAGCGTGAAAGCTCCTATTGCCTCATCAGGTACCAAATCCTCATCGTTAGCTAAGGTACATATTTCAGTGAATTTCGAAGCTTCTTGCTCAAGTCCAAGCACCTTTACCAGAGTGATTATGAAATCCTTTCTTAAAACGGGATCATCACCTGTTTTAACCAGATTTTCTTTACCTGGGAAAGCCTTTGCGATGGCTTCCTTGAACTCGGTGTAGCTCAGCGGAGAATCGTCAATCTTGGTAAGAATTCCAAGTTTCTGAATAACAGGAGCTGCCTCTTGTACACTAATTTGACCAAAAACTAATCCAAGCAACGCGAAAACTATCAAAAGTGTGAAACCTTTCCGCATCGAAAACACCCCCTTTTTCGAGTATGTTAGCATAACACTCAATTTGAGTCAATAAACAAATATTGCATTTGAATTAATGATTTTTTAGTTATTTAGTATCGCTCTAAAACAAAGTTTTGGTGTTTTTCATTCTGATCTCATCACATTCCTGGAAGTTTAAGTATTTCCCCCACAACGTATGGATTTTTCTCTTGCTCTTTGTAAGATCTTCTATCCACAGCAAGAACAGAGTCGATTTGTCTACCATACCTTACTCTGTCGCGCACGCGCTCTACCATATAACCCAGAAGAGAAGTGCCACCTGTGAGATTAATTACTACCTTCTGAATATCTTGAAGACACTTCTCGGCTTCTGTTACCACTCTATCAACTTCATCAACACCTGTGAAAGGATCATTAACCAAAATTACTTGACACTCACCAGAAAAGCCTGCTTTTTGAAGTATCTCAGGTAGGTTTTTGGCACCCAGCTTCGATGTCATCACCACAAGAACACGCGGATTAAAGTGTTTCAACACAGTGAACAAAGCCCCCTTAGAAGTACCAAGAGGAGAAAGCACAGCTTGAACTGAAGAACTCTTTCGTTTCACATGCTCTTCAAAAAGCTCATCTGGAGACATATCAACGATCTCTTTGAGATATTTTTTAAGTTTCTCTTGTGAAGGAAAATCATTCTCGTTGAATCCGAAGTGAGCCACATGATTTCTAGCTTCCCTTATAAATTCTGGTAACGGGACATTTTCTCTACTCCTTCTATTCAATACATCTTCAACTCTGCCTTCCTTGTGAAGTTTCACGTTTACCATATACTCTCTTGCCAACCTCAAAGCCATACCAAGGTCTTCTGTTTCCAGATAGAATTTAAGAAGTTCTTGTTCTGCTTTTAATTCTTTGTCGTCCAACTCAATTTTTCTTCTACCAGTATCAAGCTTTTTGTACCTCTTACACATGGCTTGCATTAATGGGTAAAGCTCTGGAACAAACTCTTCGATTTCTTTCATCACTTTGTTATCTACTGAATCGAAGAAACTCACGAACTCTCTGAGTTTTTCCCGTATGGAACGTATAGAGCCCAGCCTCAACGCTGTGGATAAATCCT
>QNAO01000265.1 GCA_003641785.1 Thermotogae bacterium | reverse complement strand
GTTTATCCAGTCCCACCAAACATGATGTGGACACCCACTATGCCTCCTACTTACACAATACAAGAAACTGATCTCTAATGCTGAGTGTTAACGGGGAGCCAGAAGGCTCCCCGTTAAAAATATGGGGCTTCAGATAAGGTTTTATCTGTAAACCATCTTGATACAATCAACAACAGTATCGGATGTGCTTAAAGCATTATTCTTAATGGAAAAAGCGTGGATTCAACCTCTACTACTGTCCTTGATTCTTACCATATTTTTGCTGAGACCATGTGACTGCCTTGTTATTTTAGCTGAGAATCGTCTTCTTAGTATTCACTATTCACTCTACTCCAGAATAGCTCCGTGCTCAATCAATATTTTCCTGAGCTCTGTCACATCCACATCTAACGGAGAATCCAAATGATTTTCGATGATTAGTGCAGCTGCCTTACCGGCCGCCTGCCCCATCATTGAAGCTGTCGTCATAACTCTCGCTGAAGAAAGGGCTAACTGATCAGCGGAAAGACATCTACCGGCAACCAAAAGGTTCTTAGCATCTTTCGGAATCAGTGATCTGTAAGGAATATGGTATGGTGGAACTTCTAGTGCTTCTGAAGAAACTATATGTTCCCTTTTATCGGTATTCGGATCCAAGGCATCCAGGTAGAATCTCCCGACAGCAATACCATCATCGAATTTTCTTCCGATTCTTAGATCATCCACAACGAGAACGTATTCCCCGATAATTCTCCAACTTTCCCTAATCCCAATCTGCATGCTCGCATAGTCATATTTGTAGGTTTTAACCGAAATTTTGTCTTCAGATAATCCCGTTCGATGAGCAAACTCTTGCAGATAACCAACTATTGAGAATATTTGACTTCGAGCGAACACTTCTGCCCTTGATAATGACAAACCATCGGTCGGATCGAAACCAATGACTTTGAACTTAACACCCACTTTTCCATCTGGCTCTGGCCATAAACTCACCATTGGCACGTTCTCCGGTGAGTATTTAGTAATATCTTCAGGCAAACTATTCGGTCTTTCTCTTCTCACATCACGCATAAAAAAGATCAAAGACATTGGTAGAGCTTTATGAAACAATGGATCTCCGCTCACACATGGGAAACCTCCATACCTCGCAACAACCCCATCTCCAGTGCAATCAATAACAACTCGTGGCTTTATTGCCTGAACTCCACTGACATTGTGAACGAGAACGGCCTCAATTTTTTGATTTTCAGTCACAACATCGACCATGCGCGTATGAACAAGAAGCTTAATCCCTTCTTTCACAGCCATGTCTTGAAGCACAAGTTTTAGCACCTCATGATCAAAGGGTCTTGCTTCTCTCTTTTCATATGGTTCATATGGAGATATTGCATCCAAACGCTCAAGTTTCCACACTATTTCATCGAATACTTCTCCCTGCCCTTTGGTCTCTCCACAAAAAGCCCCCACACCACCAACAGCTGCTAAACCTCCAAGTACAGAATATTGTTCTATCAGCATAACATCGACTCCGGCTCTTTTCGCGGCAACAGCAGCGGAGAAACCAGCTATTCCACCACCAACAACGAGTAAATCAGGATTATCGATGACACGTACTTCTTTCGTATATTCCATATAGGGACGCATGAAATTCCCTCCTGACAGTAGTTTAAACCTTCAACCCTTTAATGATCCACCCATCAATCCGCTCACAATAAACCGCTGAATAATTAATAAAAAGAATATCATGGGAATCATTTGCAACACCGATGCGGCAAAGACCTGACCCCAAGACGGACCTGTTAGTCCCCCCATCATTTCAGCGATGAGAACAGGAGTGGTTTGTGATCCCGAGCTGGTGAACAAAAACGCAAAAGTATACTCATTCCATGAATATATTCCTACAAGTATCGAAACAGCAACGGCGGTTGGAGCTACAAGAGGTATAAGAATTCTCACGAAACTCTGGAATTGCGTGCAACCATCTACCAACGCTGCTTCCTCGAGTTCCCGAGGAATGCGATCAAATGCCGTTTTGAAGATCCATGTCATTATGGCAACTTCGAAAGCTGAGTACAGAAGAACCAGCACTGCTCTTGGGTCGACAGTTTTGTTCATTGAATTCAAGACTGGATACAGAGGTATAGAGATTATTATTGGAGGGAACATCCTTATAACAAGCAAGAAAATTGCTGAATTTTTGACAAGCTTGCCAGAAAACCTCGAGTAAGCAAAACCCGCCAACAAGCTCACAGCTACCGTTAGAAGAACGGCAGCAAGGGTCACAATTAAACTATTAACCAAAGCTGTTGGAAACGATGACCAATTCTTAAAAAGTTCCAGAAAATTCACAGTTGTGAACTCGCTCGGAAAAATCTTGGGAGGATACGCGAATATATTTCTGGGCATCTTGAAAGCAGAGATAACAATGTAGTAAATCGGAAAAATGGACCATACGACAGCGAGAAGCATCAATATCCATTCACCAAATCGGGCGATTTTTTTTCGACTTTTTGGATTAATACGCAATGTGGCCATTGAGATCACACACCTTTCTTGCTTCCAAACATCTGTGTGTACATC
>QNAO01000264.1 GCA_003641785.1 Thermotogae bacterium | reverse complement strand
GTGGTACCATGTCACCCAAGCCTACGACCAACGAAAGAGCCGAAGCAACAATGATATCGTTACCACCAAGAAAAGCCAGTAAAAACGGAACACCCAACACAGACGCGGCACCAAAAGATGAAACAGCACCGAACGCGGGTATTCCTATACCTATGGTGATGTACAGAAGAGGAGCTGGTATACTTATCAAGGAGCTCACGATGAATCCTCTGACTCCACTCATAGTCATAACTTCTATGAACATTCCCACACCGGCAAGGATTGAAAGAATCGGAAGAGCCTCACTCAAGGCTTTGATACTTGTTTTAAAAAAATTGAACTTCTTGGCGGTGAGGTTAGCGCTCAGGGCACAAATGATGAACATCAAACTCAGTCCAAACGAAGTTATTCTCAGTGCATCGAGAATGTTCAGAACAATCAGCAGCAAAAAAGGAATGTACAGTATCAATTGTGGCTTCTTTTTTCGAACCTTGATTTCGACGAGTTTCACGTTTCTTCCAGCGAGAAGCAGTGCTGTTAGCAACGCCAAGGGCACAGTTAGCCACAGCAGGGGATATGTGAATCCTATGTACGGCATATCCACTCCCTGACCAATGATCATCACCGGAATATTGACGGGTGGAGCTATCATTCCGAATATGGAAGACATCGCAATCAATGCACCAGATGTCTTTCTATCCAATCCGAGAGATGTGAGAACCGGAAACGCTATGGCTCCAGTTGTTAGAACGGCGGCTGTTGATGAACCGGTTATCATTCCGGCGCTCATTATGAATAAAGTCATCATGATCAAGAGTGTTCTGGGATATCTTCGAAACGAAAACGTGATAACATCGGCCGCATCCTTAAGTAGACCGGATTCTTTGATTGAATTCATAAATATCATCGCGGTTGCAATTATCAATATCGCATCGAAGTACCCGAAAGCTCCTTCAACGAGTCTGGATATCGAGAATGTGTCCGAAATTACTGCGCCAACGATTGAAGAAAAAAGCAAGGCAATAGAGATTGGCAGCCTTAAGGCTGCCAATCCCACGAAACTTCCAACCATAGTGATGAAAAGTAAAGCTTCCATGTTTTTCACCTCAGTTGTAACATCTGAAAAGATCGTTCTGAATTTCATCGAAGTCGGGCATGTTTTCGATGACTATTGCCTTATTGGTGAACATTTCTAAATAATTGCACAGTGTGAGAAATGTATACACTTGAACCGCAACACGTCTGTCAAGTCGAAATTCGGGATTGTCTGCCGTATCAGGATCGGTTTTTCCTCTGTCTTGAGCTGGATTTGGTGTTTCTGAAAGAAAAGCCAAAGCATCTGTGAGATCACCGAATTCTTTGTGACTCAATCCGCGAAATTCGTCGCTTGATTGCTCCAGCTTAAAGTTTATTCCAAGAGCTTCCATGTCAAGCACTGCCATAGCACCCATGTCGATGTTCTTTGGATTGCACACTAAGGTGTTGGACAATCGGGACTTTGTCCCCGCTTCATGCATGTCCAGCACCATGTCGATTCCTTCTGTTTTAACGAGTTGGAACAAACCATAGCTGATCTTTTCCGTTAGAGTTCCATCAGGTTTTCCAGGATGAACTCTGTTGAGGTTGCGTGCCTCAAAACCGGGAAATTCCACACCTGATATGTGCACGTACGTGGCAGGATCTGTTATCTGATGTGAGGGATTTGTTCTTCTGTCTCCCACAACAACATTTCTTGGGCCACTTCGAGTCTCGAATGTTATGAACTGTGGAGGCGATGTTTCAGTCTCTGACGATTCGTAATTCGAACCGCCCTGCCACGAAGCGGCGCTGTTGTTCGCCCATGGAATGACGTACAGTGTTCCCTGGGTAATCGTTGCTCTCTCCACGAACATGATGGCAGCCATGACACCGGCAATCTCGTTAGTGTGTGTTCCACCAAGGAGAAGTACATTTGCCCCTGGTTTTTCTCCTTTCATCACGTACACTCTCGTGTCACCAGGTGTTCTTTTCAGTGAAGGAATATAATCACTGAGCCATTTAATAGATGTTACACCGTATCCGGGCCGCACATCGTGAAAAAGAGGATCTGCTATGCACAGAGCAGCGACAAAGAGCAGAAGTGGTAATATGAATTTTCTCACGATTTTCACCTCTTGCTGTACAGATCTTCAAGAACACCCTGAACTTCACTGGTTGTGTTAACAATGACAAGCGGCTTGTTCTCCTTCTGACAGAAATCGGTAAACTTTCCGTCCTGATTCCCGGATTTTGTCACAATCACCAAATCAGCGTATGGAAGGAGCAAATCTAACAGCCTGTCACTCGTAGGTCCTCTTCGTGAAGTGCCCTCTATGTGCGCGATGATCACGGGTATACCAAGTTCCCTTGCCTTTTCAACAAGCAGCGTAACTCTCTCTATTTCTTGATCCACATCTATACCCGCTGATCCGAGCCCCTTGGAACTCGCTCCCACAACAATAATAAGGCTCTTAAAATTTTCGAGCATATCAGCGGTGGCGAGTTTCTCAAATATGAAATCGAGCTTTGCGCTCATGGAGAGGACTTTCAGCATCGTCGCACG
>QNAO01000263.1 GCA_003641785.1 Thermotogae bacterium | reverse complement strand
TTTTCGTGATGATGTCTAACTATATCCGCCACCAAATCCCATCCAGAAATATTTCTAACTATACGCTCTCCATAGACAGTGTGAAGTTTCATTATTTCAAATTCCTCTACAGTTAAACGGCCTGGTTTGTTGAGTATGTGCTCGGGAATACCGATTTTACCGACGTCGTGTAGAAGGGCTCCAAACCTTATGGCCTCGAGATCTGCTGGATCCGTTATGCCAAGTTCCTGAGCAAGCGATAGAGCCAGTTCAGCCATCTTTCTGGAGTGTCCATATGTGCTAGTGTCCTTTATTTCTATCGCTTCCGCCAAAGTGGATATGATTTGCAAATTTTTTTCTTGAAGGGTTTTCTGAGCGTTTTCAAGCTCATCAACTGAATCCTGCAGGCTGTTAAGCATCGCATGAAGTTCCATCTGAGAAGCTTTCTCCAACTGTATAAGACGTGAAATTGCACTTTGCAGTTCATTGAGTTCGTCGAACGTGGTCTTAACTGGCACGAAATTGGTTTCCCTATCATTCTCCGCTTCCTTAACAGAGAACCAAACTGACTTGGAAACCACCGAGAATGCCGATTTCATACTCTTAAGGAATGACTCATCTCTGCTGGAAGAAATCCAGATTGCAAGGAAAGAAGAAATACACGCCAAAAGAATTGGAAGAAACGATTTTACGTAAAACGAAATGGGTATGAAAACTCCTATATAACCACCCATTAAATCACTGTACTGCCACTCAATTGATTTCAAATTACCTGATAAGTTGATAAACATTTGATCGGTTTTCAGTTTCTTTCCTATCAACTCAGGAACAGTTGATAACAGAACATATCCATCCTCATCAGTAAGTGCGAATGAGAAAACATCGTCGTAGAAAATTTTTGAGAAAAACGCTTCGGATACCTCAACCAAAAGGAAGCCAGATTCCTCTCGAAACAAAAATTTCGCGCTGTTACCTTCAACAAAAATGCCCTGGGGATCCAGGATCTTCTCTGGCTGACCTCCGCGTTCAAACATTTTCAAATCAAGCCCTGATTCTTCCACCACGAGATCGCTCGACAAGTCCTTCACGACTATACCCTGAAGGGCAAAATTATTCTTATTAGAAGCTTCCTGCAGAAACTCTTCTAATGATCTTGAAACATTGTGGAGCAGAGTTTTTGGACAAGAACGATAAACCGCTGTCCACAAATACAGAGCACAAACAACAAAAGCACAAGCAAGAAGAACTGAAGTTATTAGCATGTTCTTTTTCAAACTTGTAATCCTGCTATCCAGATTCATCAGCAACTGACACCTCATTTTCACCAACAAATTGGCCGTTCTCTATGCGAACAAAGAAAACATTCCTCTGCAGCTTCAAGTTTTCATCGAATTTGTAACTTCCTGTTATTCCATTGAACTCCTTTCCTCTGAGATATTCACCTGCATTCTGAGGATCTATCTTATAAGAAAGCAACTCGTTGACAATCGACGCCGCATCATAAGCTGTTCCCGCCTCGTAACTATACAAGCCACTTGCGCTCATTCTTTGAAAATCAACCAGTGAGAAAACCACCATCTCCTCGACTGACTCTCCCCCCAATTTAATCAGTTGAGTACCAAAGCAGTAGTCGGAACCGTACATTTTTCCGGTGTACCCATTTTTTCTCAGGAATTGACAGACCATAGCCGCGTTTTTCTCACTCGCCACCATAACTGCGGCATCAAAGCTATGAACATCAACATCCATTTTGTCAAAATCTGATAACAGATAAATAGTTTGGCATTCGACGCCTGCTTCTCTAAGAAGGGTGCCAATTCGTTTTACATAATAATCGGTGTAAATGGGATTCTGTGAATCGCAGAACAAAGCAACACTCTTTGCGCCATCTTGAATAATCTTGTTCGCCACCGCTTGCGTTTGAACCTCGTCTGAGGGCACTAAGGAAATCAAATATGGGCTTTTTCCAACGACATTTGGAGACGTGACAGTTGGAGATACGGCAAAAACATTGTTCTGCTCTAAAACTGGCTTTATCAGTTCAGCAGCTTGGGTACTCAAACGAGGTCCTATTGTGTAATGAATCGCATTTCGCCTGAGAATGTCGTTGATCTCATGAATGGATCTGTTGTCGATGCGAATCTCAACGATTTCGAAGGAAGCCCTGTTTTCGTTGAGGTATCTCTCAATTCCCTCCATGAAATCACTTTCAGAATCTGTAAACACGGCAACTACCGGACGCCGAGCTAAAGCCATGAAGACAAGTAGCACCGCAGCCAAAAGGATAACAGCTATCATGAATCGCTCTTTGTTCAAGTCAAAACCTCCAGGCCATAGCCGGCTGTTCCTGGTCCCACATGAGTTGTTATCACTTTACCCATTTCGCTGAAAACAAAACTTTCAACTTGATAACGCTTTTTGAGTATCTCAAGCAAAGCTTTGGTGTGCTCACGCGCGTCTGCATCTACCATGATGAGTCTGATCTTTGATCCCGGGGGGACGAGCTGTTCGGTTCTTCGTATCAGCATCTCTTGAGCTCTTTTCAATCCTCTCGCTTTTTCGAATGGCATAAGCTTTCCTTCGGGATCAATCCACAAT
>QNAO01000262.1 GCA_003641785.1 Thermotogae bacterium | reverse complement strand
GCTCTGTGGATAAACTCAGCGCGTAAGAAAGGGGCAATCGCATGAACAGCGCTCTTCTCTTGATAGATGTCATGAAAGACTTTTACCATGAAGAGGGACAGTTCTACTACGAAGAAAGCCGTCAGACACTTTCTTTGATACTGAAAGCACTTCAGGTATTCAGAAAGTATAAACAAACAGTAGTCCATGTATTTGAGAAACACACCAGTGTGCATGACTCTGAGTTTGAGAAACTGCCCGTGCACGCTCTTTATAAAGATGTCAATGATGTGCGACTTCCCGAGATAGAGATCGAGAAAGACGAAATAGTTCTCTTAAAGAGAAGATACAGCGCGTTCTTTCACACGGATCTTGATCTCACACTGAGGGAAAGAGATGTGAAATCGGTATTTTTGGTGGGTTGTAAAACAAATGTGTGCGTTCGAGCAACAGCGCAGGATGCGTTCGAACTTGGATACAGAGTTTATGTTATTTCAGACGCCGTATCATCTAACAGAAAACACCTTCATGAGGCGTCCTTAGAGGACATTCAAAGATACATGGGAGCTGTTCTTCAATTGAACCAAGTAGAGGAGTTGTTAAAGAATGCCTAAGGTTTACTGCGTTGGATATGCAAGCCTTGATTTCTTAGCACAGACAGATCATATCTATGGAACTGGATTCACCACGCTGTTGAAAGAATTCTCTGAAGGTAAATATGGAGGATGCGCGGTGAACATTGCCGTAGGTCTGAAGAAACTCTTTGACATTGAATCAGTACCTGTTACAGTATTTGGAAACGATCGGGAGTACAGAAATTACCACGAGTATCTGTCGTTTCTGGATAGAAGTTATATCTGCGTTAAGGAAGGCATGGGTCCAAGAAGTTTCATTGTGGCAGACAAGAGCGGGAATCAGCAGACCTTCTACTACCCGGGAAACTTTGATCCAAATCCAGATCGTATGCCACAAATGAAAGTAAAAGACATAGTCATAATAACTGTTTCACCAAGAAAAACAATCGAAGCAGTTTTATCAAGCTTAACGCAGAAAGATCTTGTCATATGGAGTGCAAAGATGGATTTCGGCTCTTTGTCCACAGATGTTGTAAAACAAATCGTTTCAAAGATGCGCTGTGCGGTACTCAATGAACAAGAGATGGAGAGCCTTAAGAGGGTTTTGAAGCTGAACGTTGAGGAGGATTTGTTCGCAACATTCAAACAGCTTGAGTGGATAGTAGTAACTATGGGAGGTCGTGGAGCCCGACTTTTGAAGAAAGGAGCTACAACCAGGCACGTTCTCACTGAGTTCGTGAAAAATCCAAAGGATCCCACAGGAGCTGGAGACGGTTTCGTAGCTGGACTTGTTGGATCATGGCTAAATGGAAAAGACTTAGAGGAATCCATCAAGGTGGGCCATTCTGTGGCTCAGAAAGTTATACAGTTTTGCGGCGCTCAGACAGCATATTTCATGTAAATAACAAGGAGGACGAAAGCAGTGACCAACACATATCTAAAACTCGATTCCACCACATACGACACCGCCATATTGATAGGTGATTACGCCCGTATCGCATATTTCGAAAGATACCTCGATAGTTTCGAAGTGTTAGAGAAAAGTAGAGAATACCATGTCTACAAATGCACATACAAGAGAAAACCCATGCTGATATCAGCAGTTGGCATGGGAGCTCCAAGTCTTATCGTAGCTGTTGAGGAAATGAGAAATTATGGTATTAAGAAGTTTCTGAGGTCTGGAACGATAATGAGTTTAAGAAGTGAAGACCTTGGAAAGTTAGTCATAGTCGAGGGCGCCGTCAGAATGGATGGTATTTCTAAAGATTACGTCAATCAAGGATACCCTGCAATTAGTTCTTATGAATACGTTAAAACGGCCCATGAAGTTCTTGAAGAATTTGAAAAAGAATACATCTCAGGAATTATCTGCTCCACGGGATCGTTTTACACTCACTTTTGTCCTGGAAACTATGCCAGTGAAGAGGTCGTCTCGAAATTTCACGAAAATCTACTGAAACAAAGAGTGCTTGGTTTAGATATGGAAACAGCAGCATTGTTGGTTGTATCAAGGCTTTTAAACGTACAGGCAGGTACTCTCGGAGTAATGAGCATCGACAGAAATTCTCGAAAGATTGATAACACAGAGGACATTTTCTCTACTCTCGCTGTGAGCAGTTTGGAAATATGTTTCAGATGGAGGTGAGTTCATGCTTATAGGAATGGTTCACCTGCTCCCTCTTCCGGGCTCACCGGGTTTTAAGGGTTCGGTTGAAACAATTGAAGAGAGGGCTTTGAAAGATGCCATTAAGCTTGAAAAAGCTGGTTTCGATGCTGTTATAGTTGAAAATTTTGGAGATCAGCCGTTCACAGTTGGTTCTTTTGGTAAGGAAGCACTTGTTACAATGACAAGAATAGTTACAAAAATCATTGATTCTATATCTTTACGGGTGGGAATAAATATAGAGTTCAACTGCTGGGAAGACGAGATTATGATGGCCAAGTTCACGGGAGCGTCGTTTGTCAGAATTGAAGTGTTATCAGAAAGAAGATTTCATCCATGTGGAGTGGTTGAACCGTGCCTTGCTCAATT
>QNAO01000261.1 GCA_003641785.1 Thermotogae bacterium | reverse complement strand
TTCATGGCACCGGTGATTCAGCTTTTTGCTTACTACACAGCCGTGGATTTGGGATTTGATCCTGATAAACCCCGAAATCTTGCAAAGAGCGTCACAGTGGAGTGATTGGGTGGATTTAGTGAAAGAGATTTTTCAAACTTTACTGCAGAAGGAAGCCGTAGAACCTGTCATACTTGATATGACAGAAACCCCTCTTATGACGGATTACTTTATTGTAGTCACGGCAAACTCTCAAATTCACATGAAAGCCCTCAGAGACTCTGTGTTGAGCGTTCTTGAGAAAAGGTCGCATCCTATTATACATTACGACAAGAGCCTCGGTTATGATTGGTTAATTATTGACGCTGGTGAAATCGTGGTACATGTCTTCACGGCTAAGGGTAGAGAGTTCTACGACCTTGAAGGACTGTGGAGTGATGCAAAGAGGGTTTGAAAATACTGGCGGAGGCGGTGGGACTCGAACCCACATGGGCCTCTCGACCCACCGATTTTCAAGACCGGCTCCTTAGCCAGTTCGGACACGCCTCCGGGAATATATTATACCTCACGTACCTAAGTTGGCAAGTTAACATCTCTTGATAAACAGCACTTCCGTGTCACCGTACTTCTTAATATCAACGAACATGAGCTGCTCTGGAAGTGAGTATTCTTCGCGTTTATCTTTCTGAATTATTAGAAACTCTTTGAAAACATTTCTCTGTGCCACAATGCGCAACAATTCTTGAACAAAACCACGATTGTATGGTGGATCAGCAAAGATTATATCAAACACCTCTTCACAGGAAAACAGAAATCTTCGAAAGTCTTTTCGCTTTACAATCAGCGCAGAGCTAAGGGTTTGCGCGTTTCTGCGAGCTGTTCTAACCGCCTCAAGTGAGATATCTACTGCCACAGCTCGAGTTGCACCACGACTTAGAGCTTCTAAGGAAACAACAGCACTTCCACAAAATAGTTCCAAGAAGCTCTTTTCGTGTATTTCTATGATATTGAAAATCGATTGGCGAACAAGAGATTGAGTTGGTCTCACTCGTTTATCTGGAACAGACGCCAGTTCTCTTCCCTTAGCAGATCCACCGGTAATGCGAAGAATCATCATTCCTCCCAAGTGCTACTCAATTTTCAGAGCAAATGAAGTTCCTATCATTGTTATCCCCGCGATTATTAGCGCGTTTCCCAGTCCGAATCTGTCAACCAAATATCCCACTGCTGGAGCTAAGGCGGCCATTAAAACTGTCTTCAGTTGTGATTCGGCAGACAGTCCAGTTGCCATCACGTCGTTGGCTATTCTATCACTTATGTACGAGACCATTATTGGACGCCGTAGATTTTCAATCACATAGAGAAGTAGGAAAAGAAAAACGGCTACTATCTGAAAATTGGTTCTGGTGAATACCCCCGTTGCGACCAGCACCACTGCTCCCATTAAAAAAGTTGCGTTAACCGCTCTTTTGAGTGAAGCAGTTTTTCTCACGAACAGCGAAGACTTCCTCGAAGCGTAACTGGTAAGCAAATATATAAGAAAATACGTTATCCCAACGAGCACAGCTATCCTCTGACCCTGCTCCAGACTTAACATCACTGGCAAAGAGATCACGAGAGCTTTGAGTATAGGCTGTAAATAGTCCTTCACAGTCTTATGGAACGCGTCGTAAACCGCACTGTTGAAAAGCGCCTTCACGACTTGGTGATTTGAGAACATCTTTAGAAAAGACTTCAAAGTCTCACGAATTTGTAAGAGCATTGCGCCAGATTGCCTCTCGCTTCGTGATTCTGTACCATCGAGCTCCTTCGGATAAGACATCATCAAGAATAGGCCAAAAACATACGGAACTACTGAAGCAAGAAACACTATTCGATAACCACCAATGTAAAAGACCAGAGCTGCCGCTATGAGTGATGAAACTGCCGATCCCATCTGTGAAGCGCCTCTTGTGTGCCCATAGTATTCCACTTTGAAATCTGTCATGTTCTTCAACCGGAGATACTCCATTATCATGGCTTTGTGAGTACCAGTTCTGAAAGCTTCTCCAAAAGCGAAACACACCATAGCAACTGCATACATCCAGAAAACTGGAAGGAAGTAGAAAATACAAAATGAAACGATGTAAGAAAGAAAAGAGAAAATCATCGACTTTCTTCTGCCGTAAGCATCGGCAAAAACTCCAGTTGGAATTTCCAAAATATTGGTGGACACCTCACGGATTGAAAACAGAACACCTATCTGCAAAAAGCTCATTCCCATTTCTCTGAAGAAAAGTATGATAAATGGATCAAAAAATCTGAGATTCTTTAAAAAACCATAAGCTGAGAATTTGTAAAACTGCTTGTCCCTCACAATCAAGGAAGATCACTCCTCGCCGAACGACAATAATAATCTTATCACGCATAATCAGGGAAACACGCAAACTTGCCAGAAGCTGTTGGAAAAAACATGAGATCTGTGTTAACTTGACTGAAAACCGGAAGTCTGGTATAATGGTTTAAAGTTTTTTGGAGGCGAATTTATGATAGCGGTAAAAGGAAGATCTATTCGCAATAGGGTTTCAATATTTGCTTATTATTGGTGGTTTAGGGAATTGCCCTCTTCAGGGGTTCCCTGTGT
>QNAO01000260.1 GCA_003641785.1 Thermotogae bacterium | reverse complement strand
CTTTATAGAATAACCTATATACAGAGCAGCAAGAAGTGCGTTGAAAACAACCTCGTAGTCATCACTTTCGAAAACTATCGTTCTTCCATCTAACCTCTTTACAGCGGGCATTAAAGACATGCCATCCGCAAAGGAGGTGTCTTTCAGCTCCATTTTGAGCTGAACTGGCGTCTCGTACTTCACAACCGGCAGTTCGGATCGAGAGCATTTCATGGACAAAGCTGTTTCTGTCCTTATTTCCTCAAGAACCACCTTCAACGGTTTCATCACCGCGGCATATCGACTTAAACCTTCCTTGGTGACGACGTAGTGAAGGGAATTTAACCCGGCATCTTTCAGTTCTCGCTTCAAAGACGAATCTCCCACAACGAGAGCCAAAGGCACATCAAAGTGTCCTGCAAATCCCGCATTTATGAGCGCTTCGTTCATTCTCATGTTGTTTATCCAAATATTCTGGACAATTGAACCCGAATACGTGTGATCCATAACTGCATTCAATGTTCCAACACCAGCATGGTATCCAAGGAAAATCACACGATCAAATGAACCGTCAAGCCCAGACATCATGTAATTTCTACGCAACGCCCCGCGAACGACACTAACATTCGTACACTCTCTTGTAATTGCATACGGTATGTTATCACCCGCAGCGTGTGAATCGGCTATTAGCACCTGGTCCACAGACACGCCTGATTCTTCTATACCACGAAGTACAGCTTTCACGTGCTCTTCCACTAACTCTGCCACTTCCTTGGATATTTTCGGCGCCACCTCTGACCAGCTTGCAATTCCCGCAAGTCCCTCAAGATCCATTGAAACAAATACCTTCATTTCTGCGACCTCCCTTTTCTGTACATGTCTTTCATCTTGTACATCGCCTTGTCAGCTTTATCTATGACGGCTTCAATGTTTTCTTTTCCATCAAAAACGGATATACCCCATGAAACACTCAAAGGTTCATTCAGCACTTCTACCTTGCTCTGTGCTAAATTTTTCTCAAAGCGTTTTGCAACCTGTCTGGCTTCCTTAGCTCCCGCTTTTGGAAGCACAACGATAAACTCGTCTCCTCCAAATCTAACCACAATATCCATTTTTCTAACACTCTTCATGAGTACATCTGCAACTTTCTGAAGCACAATATCTCCCACTCTGTGGCCATAACGATCGTTTATCGCTTTGAAATCATTGACATCTACCATCAGGAATGCGATCTTTCCTTTTTGTCTTTCCAGCAAACTGACCATTTTTTCAAGAAACTCGTGGAGATACCTTCTACTATAGCAACGAGTGAGAAAATCTTTCACGGCAAGTTCGCGGAAGCGATTTCGTTCAGCACTGAGTTCTTCAAGAATATGCCTGACAAAAAAACCCACTTCCACTTCCCTTGCCAGAATTTCAAAAAGGGATATGTGCAAGGACGAAAAGGCATGGGGCTCCTTCTTCTGAAAAGACAATACTCCCACAAAATTCCCTTCAACCCTCAGAGGAATTCCCAGATAACTCCAAGAGATATCCTCCTCCCCGGGAAAGATTGATATAGCTCTGTAAGGTGGCTCACTAAAATTCTTGGTGTCACCTATATATATCGTCTTACCCACATCCAAAACGTAGTTAGAAAAACCTCTAAATCCTCTTGGAAAGGAGTATCCAGTAATCGTCTGTCCCTCGGCATATCCGAATCTGATCACGAGCTCTTCTCCATCCAACATCACAAGATAGAAGGCATCTACTGGAGTTATCCGCGTTGTAGCCTCGAAGATACTTTGTCCGAGCTTTTCTACTTCCCAACTTCCTTCTTTAACTTGATTCATTGTGAATTCAACAAGAGACAGGCTGGTGGCTATCTTTCGATAATCATCAAGCATCTTTTGAAATTTTTTCTCTTCGGTAATGTCTTCAAAAAACAGCAGAGCGGTCTCGTCTGAAGGCGTGGAAACAATTCTAAAACTGCGCCTTTTTATTTTCACATTTTTAATGTTCACAGATCCGGTGTTGATGGTTTGCAATGCAACTTTCACTATGTCCTTCCAGAGTTGCGGATCACTTGACTGAAGGTCCAAAATATTACTTTTGCTGCAAAACAGCACCTCAGCTTCTTTTGAAACTACCATCACAAAAGATGTGCTCACACCTTTCAACAGAGTAGAAGCATTCCTGACCAAACCTTTGTTGGGAATAAGCACAACGAGCAAGAAGACGCTGTCATTCTTCATGGGAAAACAAGCTATTTCTTCATATACATCACATTTTGAAAGTTTTGCGGTGTAAGGTTTTCCCGATTGTCGAGATGCCTTTTTTACAACTTCACCAACGAGTTTCAGAAAAAGCTGCCCTCTTGCTGAAATCTCAGTGGAGAAAAGATCGTTATGAAAAATCTCCACTTGATCTTTATACAAGGCCATTGGCAAAAAGTCTTTGTTACAAACGCTTAAAAAAGGATCATCCATCAGGTTCTCTCCTTGCAGAATTTACCTATGAAATGATACCATAGAAAGGCAAAGTACACACAACAGAGTGAAATAGTGATAAGATTCCCTTGGTGATGTTTTTGAAATTTGTCGATCCCATTGCAACCATTCCCGTATCTGTAACCGGATCAATTTGTTCTCTTAAGT
>QNAO01000259.1 GCA_003641785.1 Thermotogae bacterium | reverse complement strand
GAAGGTTGGCGATTATGTGAGAAGTTTCAGCGACATCATTGCGAAGGTAACTGACTTGAGCAGCCTTTACGTGTCTGCAGCCATTGAGGAAATCGATTATCCCCAGGTGAGGGTCGGACAAACGGCAGTGATTACCTTAGATGCTTTTGAGGGATTAAAGCTGCCAGGTTCGGTAACTTATATTGGGAATGAAGCTCAAACAGTGAGCGGGATAGTGAATGTCCCCATTAAGGTTAGATTCGCCTCGCAAGGACTCCAAGATGATATTAGAACTACAAGACAATTGAAGAACAGTATTAAGATCATACCTGGCCTTTCTTGCGAGGTAGAAATCATTGTATCCAGCAAGACAGATGCCATAATTGTTCCTAACGCAGCCATCACGTTCGAAGGTAAAAAGGCATATGTAATTGTTAAAAATGGTGAGACAACTGAGAAAAGAGAAATTACAGTTGGAGAAAGAACCTCATCAGGTTATGAAATTATCGATGGTTTAGAAGAAGGAGAAGTGTTAGTAATCAGCAGAAATTCTAATACCACAACGAATACTCAGAACAAGCCGCTAATGAAAATGCCTGGCGTTACTCCATTTCGATGAGAGGCAGGTGCGCACTTTGAAAACTGTTATCAGAGTTGAAAACGTCCAGAAGATTTACAGAATGGGTGACAATATTGTTAAAGCCGTTGATGGTGTGACTTTGAATGTCATGGAAAAAGAATATTTGGTTGTCGTGGGACCATCTGGTAGCGGTAAAAGTACTCTTATGCACTTGATGGGTTGTCTTGATAAGCCCAGTGCCGGTGAGATTTACATAGAAAATGTCGCCGTTTCAAAATTGAATGACACTGAACTTGCGAAAATCAGAAACAAGATGATCGGCTTCGTTTTTCAGCAGTTCAACCTTTTGCCAAGACTGACTGCTCTGGAAAATGTAGAACTACCCATGATCTATGCAAGAGTTCCCAGAGAAGTGAGAAAGAAAAGAGCGAAGAAATTGCTAAAACTTGTTGGATTAGCAGATAGGATGAATCATAGACCCACTCAACTTTCCGGTGGTCAAATGCAGAGGGTGGCTATCGCGCGCGCTCTTGCGAATGAGCCACAGATAATACTGGCAGATGAACCCACGGGTAATCTGGATAGCAAGAGCGGCGAAGAAATATTGAAGATATTCTCAGAGTTACACGATAGTGGGTTGACGATTATCATCGTAACGCACGATCCGGAAATCACCGAAAATGGGGATCGAGTCATACACATGAGAGACGGAAGAGTAATATCTCAAGAGGTGAGAGCAAGTGTTGGAGATGCTTAAAGAGGCCTTTAGGTCTATCGCAGCCAATAAGCTTAGAACAGCTCTATCAATGATAGGTATCATCATAGGTGTTGCTGCGGTTATAGCCGTCGTCTCTGTTGCGGAAGGGACGAGTCAAACTATAAGACAGAATCTCTCTGCAATAGGCTCGAATCTTATTATGATCAGTCCTGGATTTATTAAAGGTGGTGGCGGACGTGTTGCAACAGCTCTTTCCGACCTTTTGACCAAAGACGACGCAGAAACGATTGCGCAGATGTGTCAATCTGTAGCACATGTTACTCCAATTCAACAAGGAAATTTTGCCATACAGCACGAAAGACAAAACACCATGTCAACAGTTTTAGCTGCTTATCCAGCGATATTTGATATGATGACTTTGAACTTGGCAACCGGTGAATACTTCACCAACGAAGATGAACAATTCAGAAGGCGAGTTGCAATTATAGGAGAAGAAATAGCAAATACCCTTTTTCCAAACGAAGACCCCATTGGGAAAACGATAAGAATCAGCGACAAAATGACTCGCCAAAATTTCAAGGTTATAGGGGTTCTCGAAAAGAGTGGAAATTTGTTCTTTCTTAACCCTGATAGATCAATCATATTACCATTTTCATCCGCTGAACAGCGCCTCTTCCGAAGATCGTATGTTTCATCGATTGTGGCACAAGCTCGTTCGGAACAACAAGCTGCTACGGCTGTTTCTGAGATAGATTGGGTATTGTACTTGAAATTCCAAGACACCGATAAGTACAGAATCATCAGTCAGGATGTGATGTTGCAGACTGTTAACCAGACAATGGCAATTTTGAGCTTCATGCTTGGTAGTATAGCCGGAATATCATTGCTGGTTGGTGGAATTGGCATAATGAATATCATGCTCGTAACTGTCACTGAAAGAACCAGAGAAATTGGCGTTCGAAAAGCGGTTGGAGCAAACAGAAGGCATATACTCTTGCAATTCCTGCTCGAATCAATCATCTTGACGTTTGTTGCCGGCATGATAGGAGTAGGCGTGGGCTTCCTATTCTCAAGAGGGATAGCAATAATTGGCTCAATTCAAACAGCAGTTACGCCTCTTGTGGTATTGATAGCTGTTTCTGTTTCGGTGTCAGTTGGAATAATCTTTGGAGTCTTTCCGGCGATGAAAGCGGCAAAGCTCAACCCTGTTGAAGCATTGAGATACGAGTGAAACGCCCCTACGAAAAAATAGCAATCTGAAATCCCATCTTCTATCCCTTTTAGGAGATCGGAAAGAGGTCAACAGAGTTACAGAAACATAGAAAACCCAAGAAGTTAT
>QNAO01000258.1 GCA_003641785.1 Thermotogae bacterium | reverse complement strand
CAAGAGCTGTCTCAGAAGAATATACGGTCATTAGGTATGGATTTCCCTGGACCAGCAAGAGGGGAAAAGAACAAGCAGACTTTCCCTTTTCTGACTCTAAGATTGCGTTGAAAACGTAAATTTTTGTGACGAACTGCGGCGGATTTTGAATGAAGAAATCAAAACCTTTCAAACCGCTGTCTCCCACAGAGACGAAGCCGACGGAGCTTGCGTTAGCGGTTAGAAAATCTAACAAGTCCTCGCACGCAATCAAGGCGTCTGTCGTGGTAGCAGGCTCTTCGAGATAAACATAAGTTTCACTGAACAAAGCATCTGAAATAGTCCCGGCAAGATACCCATTCATATCGGCAACTACTTGTTGTGCAAGATTTTCAGGATTGGGTCCGAGAAATACCATGCAGCTTGACAAAAGAAATGCAACTGAGATTATCAGAGCAATTGACTGTATCTTCACATCTTCTCCCCCTTGCAAAGATTTTACCACAACTGTCAGTTATGCCTTGCGTTAAGCAGAGAGTGTCAATCACTAAACAAAGATCAAAATTTCATGACTACAGCTCTTGAAAAAGCTTGATCTCTATGATATGATTATTCTTGCCTATCGGCTGGTAGACCCGCTAGCTCAGCAGGCAGAGCACCTGACTTTTAATCAGGGGGTCGTGGGTTCGAATCCCACGCGGGTCACCAGTGCGAGAGTGGCGGAATTGGCAGACGCGCTGGACTTAGAATCCAGTGGATGATGAATCCGTGTGGGTTCAAGTCCCACCTCTCGCACCAACAGGCGGGTGTAGCTCAGCGGTAGATCGCCTGCTTGCCAAGCAGGAGGTCGCGGGTTCGAATCCCGTCGCCCGCTCCAAAAACAACCCCCCTGGTTTTTCAGGGGGGTATTTGCGTGAGGTGAACTCACTTGAATTACCTCAAAATCAAAGGAGCCCGCGTTCATAATCTCCGCAACTTAGACGTCAGCATTCCCAAAAACAAAATAACGGTTATAACAGGGCTATCTGGTTCTGGCAAATCTTCACTGGCTATGGATACAATTTACGCAGAAGGTCAGCGAAGGTATCTGGAATCGCTTTCTACGTATGCCCGTCAATTTCTTGGGGAACTGAAAAGACCTGATGTTGATTCAATAGAAGGACTTTCACCGGCTATTGCAATAGACCAGAAAAGTGTTTCTCACAATCCAAGATCAACCGTAGGTACGACAACAGAGGTTTATGATCATTTGAGAGTTTTGTTTGCCAAGATTGGGGAACCTCACTGTCCATCATGTGGAAGGCGAGTACAACAAAAGAGCATTGATGAAATTGTTGATGACGTTCTAACAAAGATACCAGAGAACTCCAGAGTTTACATAATTGCTCCTATTGCAAGTAACAAAAAGGGAACTTTCAAAAGAGAAATTGCCCGACTGATTGCAAAGGGATTTGCCAGAGTAGAAATAGATGGTGAAACATACAGATTAGAAGAAATTAGCGAACTGGACAAGAATAAGCGTCATGACGTTAAGTTGATCGTTGACAGAGTGATACTCAGAAGTGCAGAGAGGTCAAGGATCGCCGATGATATAGAAATAGCATTTCATGAAAGTGGGGGCTTCGTGGAATTCAAGAATGTGGACACACAAGAAACATTTATCTTCAGTGAGCACTTCATGTGTCCTATCTGTGGTATCAGCTTGCCTGAAATCAACCCGAAGTTGTTTTCTTTCAATAATCCATACGGTGCTTGTCTACATTGCCATGGGTTAGGTTATACCCTTGAAATTGACCCGGAATTAGTCGTCAACAAAGAACTCAGCATAGATGATGGAGCGATAATACCTTACAGGAACGACGGGTACTACCTATCCAAGATTCGCCGCATTGTATCTTCTCTCAACGCTTCAACGAAGACTCCATTTTCAGAATTGAGTCCAACCGTACAGGAAGCTATTTTGTATGGTTACATGGATTTTGAAGGACTTGTTCCAAATTTAAGCAGAAGATACCGAGAAACTCAGTCGCAAGATATAAAGGAATGGATCGAAAGAAAATTCATTGTTCAAAGAATATGTCCAGTGTGTGGCGGGAAGAAGTTGAGATCAGAGGCGCTGGCAGTAACAATAATGGGCAAGAACATAATTGAGCTTACAGAACTCACAATTAGCGAGGCTCATAGTTTTATCAACGAAATCGCGGAAAATCTCAGCGAAAAACAAAGGACAATTGTTAAGGATTTGATCACGGAAATCTCAAAAAGACTCCAGTTCATGGTAGATGTGGGTCTGAGTTACCTCACACTTTCCAGAACTGTGAGCACTCTTTCTAGTGGAGAGGCGCAGCGCATCAGGTTGGCAACGCAAATTGGATCTGGTTTAACGGGGGTGACCTATGTTTTAGACGAGCCAACTGTTGGACTTCATCAGAGAGATAATCTGAGACTCATAAATACGTTGAAAAAGCTGAAGGAACTGGGCAATACTGTCATAGTTGTCGAGCATGACGAAGAGATTATTAGATACTCTGATTTCGTTGTCGACCTTGGTCCCAAGGGAGGGGATGAGGGTGGCAAGCTCATGTTTTGTGGAAGTGTTGAAGAACTTCTTCGAAATCCCGGTAATTCTTTAACCGGTCAGTATCTTACT
>QNAO01000257.1 GCA_003641785.1 Thermotogae bacterium | reverse complement strand
GAAGCTCAGAATTTCGGCCTAACTGTGGTTAGCTGATGACAGAGACAGATTCTCTTTCGATGAAATGAGCTTTCAGCACCGTTTGAACTGGCTTTGCATGATGAAAAATAGCGTCCAGAAGCATTGTAGCGGCGATAAGACCCATCTGCTCCGGGTCTTGCGCGATACAACTTATCGGTGGATCAAAGATCTGATTCCAATAGGAATCATCAAAACCCACAAGGGATACATCCTTCGGCACGTTTATCTTCAAATCTCTCAGTGCCTTCATGGTGCCAAGCATCATAAGATTGTTGTTCACGATTATTGCTGTGGGCTTAGATTCAAGCGAGAGCATCTGAACAGTGGCTTCGTATGCTTCAGATTGTGTTGAGTTTCCATCTTTTATCCATTCTTGCCTTATCTCTATTCCAAGCTTTTCGGCTGTTTCAATAGCGCTCCTGAGCCTTACCTTTCCTGTAAAAGATCGTCCTCTTAAGTTTATAATTCCCAACTTTCTGTGCCCTCTCCTATGAAGGTATTCCATTAGATCGCGAATGCCCTGCTCATTGTCAGTTATAACAGAGCTTAACTTCAGATCTGGAATTAATCTATCAAAGAACACTATTGGGATCCCCTCTGCATGAATTTTTCTGTAAATCACGGAATTGCCTCCCGAATCAACGGGAGCACTGAGCAAACCCTCTACACGCTGGCTCACAAGCATTCTCAAATTCGCTGCTTCACGTTCTGAATTCTCTTCAGTAGAGCACAGAATAAGCTGGTATCCCATGGGATAGAAGATCTTTTCCATTCCCCTA
This sequence comes from Thermotogae bacterium, assembly GCA_003641785.1. Classification (GTDB taxonomy): domain Bacteria; phylum Thermotogota; class Thermotogae; order Thermotogales; family DSM-5069; genus B6-G13. The sequence goes on along the minus strand of QNAO01000257.1, from coordinate 1,844 downwards.
ACGGCTTGAGCGAAGAACGGATTTGATATATCAGGGATTAGAACACCTATTACCTTCGTATGCCCCTTTCTGAGACCCATAGCTGTCATGTCGGGAAAATAACCCATTTTCAAAGCTTCTCTCACTATTTTTTCTCTCAATCGGTCACTGACACCCGATTTTCCAGACAATGCTCTGGATACAGTTGAGGGATTAACTCCCAGTTTTGAAGCTATTTGTTTAATAGTTACCCGCATTCAACTCACTCCTGCATTCGCAAACGTTTGCGTATCCCCTTCAAATAAATTATACAACACACCTTGAAACACGATTCAAGCAGAAAACCATTGTTAGATGTCGATATACTGAGTGACGTACAGTTACCGATGTGAAATTCATTCTTTCTCACGTAAACATTGTCTATTGGCACTTGACTTGGCAGCTTTCAGAAGAGTATTCTAAATTACGCAAACGTGTGCGTTACATTACAAAAAAGAGGTGATTACGTTGAAAAGAAGAATAGGCATTCTCACCTTTTCCGATGGAAGGGAGTACGTTCATAAGGATCTGTTAGATATAAACAAAACCTTTGAAGATAGGTTTGTAAAGCAGCTTGAAGCGACAAATGAAGTAGAAGTGATAAGATCCCGGGAGATCATCTGGAAACCATCACTTGCAAAGAAAGAGTCCTTGAAATTAGCTGAAAAGGGAGCACAGATGACGGTGTTTAACTATGCCGTTTGGGCTTTCCCACATTTGAGCGTTATCGCGAGCAAGTTCGCGCCAGGTCCGTATTTGCTCTTTGGCAATATAAATCCGAAGTATCCAGGTATGGTTGGAATGCTTGCAGCCGCCGGCGCATTGGATCAGGATGGCACAAGCGCATACAGGGTGTGGGGCGATATTGAAGATAAAGAAGTACTTGCGAAAATCCTCAGCTTTATCAAAGCGGCTACTGCCAAGAATGAGCTGAAAGGCCAGCGATATGGCTTGTTTGGTGGAAGACCAATGGGAATGTACACGGCTGTTCCAAACGTTGATTTGTGGAACAAGATTTTTGGCATTGATATTGAACACATCGATCAATTGGAAATCGTTGAGCAGAGCAAAAAAGTTCCTGATACAGATGCAAAGCGTGGAAGAGAATGGATAGAGAAACTCGCAAAAAAGGTTCACTACGACTGTAAGCAGCTCACTCCCGAAAAGTTAGAACTTCAGATCAAAAGCTACTACGCACTGAAGAAAATTTCTGAAAACATGGAACTCGATTTCATAGGGGTTAAGGCTCAGCCGGAATTAACAGAACATTTTGTGACGATGGATATTGCGGAGGCATTCATGAACGATCCATACGATTGGGATGGCAAGAAGGAACCATTTATCTGTGCTACAGAGGCGGATTCTGATGGAGCTTTGACTATGCAGATTTTGAAACTCATATCGGATCAACCGGTGCTGTTTGCCGATGTCAGACACTACGATGCAGAAGATGATTTCTTTGATTTGTGTAATTCAGGAGAGCACGCCACCTTCTTTGCTGCAAGATCCTATGATCCCGCGGTCAACATGGCAAAAGTGGAGCTGTATCCGGAAAGTTTTTATTTCCCAGCAGGAGGGGCATCAGTGCGCCACATAGCTGCTCCCGGTGAGGTGACACTTGCACGACTCACTCGCAAAGACGGTGAGTATGTTATGAGTGTCACTAAAGCTGAGTTTCTGGACTTCGGCGAGGAGAAAAACGAGCAGAAGGCGAGAAATACGCAGATCGAATGGCCTCACGCTTTCGCAAGAATGAAAGTATCACCAGACAGATTTTTGGCAAATTATGGTTCCAATCATATTCATGGCGTCTACGGTGACTACTT
>QNAO01000256.1 GCA_003641785.1 Thermotogae bacterium | reverse complement strand
TGTAAATTTCTCAACTACTTGTGTATTCAATGAATATCTTCTCGAAGTTGACCATTTCCCGTTCGATGGTGTCTATTTCGAGCTGGAGTCCTTTAAGAGTTTCAATTACTTGATATAAATTGCCAGAAGAAGCCAAATTTAGGTGGAATTCAATCACATCACCATCTTTTTTCCAACTGGTGGGATTGAGAGATTTCAGCTTCTCAATTTCACCGTTTCCATTTGACTTAACTCGGAACTTATAGCCTCTGGCTGTGAATAAATTGACCAGCCTTTCCTTTTCCTCACACACCACTATTTTCGCTTTGTTCATAATGGCTACTCTGTCTGCGACGGCCTCTACAAGGTTCATATCGTGTGTTGAAAGAAGGATCGTTTTCCCACGATTTGACAATTCCTTTATTATCCTGCGGAATTCTACTGACGAGTTAACATCAAGGCCCAACGTGGGTTCATCGAGCAACAAAACATCTGTCTCAGCGGCAAGACAAACAGCTATTGCAGCCTTCTGCTGCATTCCACGCGAAAGACTGTGAACAACTTGATTGGCTTTATCCTCTATACCCAGCTCTCTTAGAATCTCGAGCGCCGCTGATTTTTTCACAGTCTTGCCTCTGATACCACAGAAGTACATGATATTCTCAACGGGTGTCATACGCCAGTAGAGGTTTCTACTTCCTTCAAGAACAACACTGATATTTCTCAGCGCCCTGGAGCGTTCCTTAAGCACGCTGTGGCCTTTGATCTCTATTTCACCTTTGTCCGGAACAATGAGCCCACAGATGGACTTGATTGTTGTAGTCTTGCCCGCCCCATTGGGACCCAGTAAGGCGAAGATTTCTCGCTCTCTTATCTCAAAGGATATGTTATCAACAGCAGTGATTCTTTTCTTCGATCTGCGTTTTTTATATGTTTTGACAAGATTAGATACTCGTATCATTTCTTTCACCCCTCTCAGTATTGTCCTAACGTTCCCGTGAGCATGGCTCTCTTTTCGAAAATTCGAAAGACAAGTATTCCCGTCAACACGTACATTGACGCGGCTCCCCAGAGCACTACATGCTCAGAGAGTGGGAACTGTGTAATCCTCATGCCGCTGATAGCAAGGGCTCTCATCAAATGAGACGCTTGCGCCATTGGGAGAAGCTTTTGAAAAATATTCCCCGGATCGGCCATTGTAAAGGCGAGTGAGCCAAATGTGACAATTTGAATGAACGAAGAGATTCTTTTGAATACAAGTGCGATCCCGCCCAGTATCATGCCTATACCCAGAGCACACATCGTACCACCTATGAGCAGGTAAAGCAGTGTGATCAAGTCAAAGTTGAGGTGTCTACCGGTTGTGAAGGCGGCGAAATACATCAATGGAATTGCAAGCAGTACGTTGATAACAAAATCTGTGATAATTCTGCAGAACATTTGGTATTCAAAGGGGATCGGAGACACAAACACTTGCTCAAGTGTCCCGCGCTGGGCTTCCTCAATGATTCCCCACGCAACTCCCTGAAAGGAGAATATGAACATCAGCCACATGAAGTATCCCACGATGATACCATCTATTGTCTGCCCAAAAGTCGGACTGGAGCCGCTAACACTCTTTACACCGAAGAATATCAAATAAAAGAAAATTAAAACTGTTGCGAACCCCGAGATAGAATTGAAATAGTATCTTTTGAATTCGATGATTCCCTTTTGAAAATTTGCGACAAAAGCTCTAAGCATATTGCCACCCCCTCGTCGATATTAAAAATTATACTGTCGGGAATCAATAATGTCAAGTCTGATATTAAAAATTTTAAAGGTATAATCACATTGTTCAAGTTGCCAGGGACGAACACCTCTTTGAGGACATCATGAGCTGTTTTATAAGTAGTTAGTCGGTAATGATGAAAATGAGATAAGCAGGTGTTACTTCGACAAAGCCTATTTCCTGTCGAAGGCGGTATCTTGAGATCTATTTGGTTTTTTAACACAGAAAGTGGAAATATTTGAAAGTGTATTTAAGGACCAAGCTTGTTTTACAGAAAATGGAATAAACGCTCTTAAAAGTTCTGATGTTTGCTTAGCCATATGTGTAGGAACAGGTCTTGCCGTAGACAACATGGATGTAATAATTTCAAAAGGTGGAATTTCTAAAGTTAATGTTGCTGCACTACCATTGGCCATGGCTGGCTTGCTACACCAATAGTTGCAGAAACAGCAATGGTCGTTAGTTCCAAAGCGGTGGTTCTTAGCTCACTGAAGATATCGCGTTATTGGAGCTAAAGCCACAAAAAACAAAGCCTATGACAGGACGAATTCCAAGAACTGTTTTTCCTTATCTTCACTCCATACAAACTCATGCTGATGAATTTCCACGTTTCTCAGAATGTTCGAGTAATTCGAATAAGCCTTTATGACTTTTTCCACGCTCCTCTCGACATCTTCAGGATCAATAATTGTGCCTACACCCAGTCTCTTGACTTGATTTGCCATTGAAAGAAAATCCTTTCTAACTATTACAGGAGTTCCAGCCGCTAAAGAATCGAAATATTTGTGGGGCAATGCAAAGCTGTCATTTCTGGGTTCTCCACTGTTAGCACGCATATAAGAAATCAAGGAAAACATTGCCCTTGAGATCTCCTTCATCATGTCTTTGTATGGTAAAAATGGAACTGA
>QNAO01000255.1 GCA_003641785.1 Thermotogae bacterium | reverse complement strand
CTTCGACAGTCGCGCTTTCCTTCACAAAAAGCGATGCTATTCGCGCCGAGATCATTTTACAAATGACTCTTTTGTTTTCAGCGTACCTCAACTCTCTCAAAAGGGAAATTAACCTGTCTCCAAGTTCAACGAGTTCCTCAGAAAAGTTTTCAGTGATCTTTGCCTCAATGTGATCCAAAGTTGAGTGAATGAGTCCTTCTATGTCTTTCCCTTCGTAGTAAATCCTATCGATTAGATCCATCGCTTCTTTTGCTCTTCCGCTTCTCAGAGCTGTGAGATAGTCTGTCACAACCCCGGTTGGTATCAGTCCAAGAGCTTCTTGAAGGGTGTCGGAAGTTATCGTTTTTTCGTGGGAAAATCTTACGACCTGTTCCAGCATAGCAAGAGCGTCTCTCATTCCGCCGTTTGCGCGCCTTGCCAGAATTTCGACTGCCTTTTCATCGATGCGCAGGTGTTCAAGAGAAGCGACTTTTCTTATCAGATCAGATATATCATTTTGAGAGAAATTCTTGAACTCTATCACCTGACACCTCGATATCACTGTTGGGGGAACTTTCTGAAGATCAGTTGTAGCGAGAATGAACGTAACATTTTCAGGTGGCTCTTCCAGCGTCTTCAGCAGGGCGTTAAAGGCTTCTCGAGTTAACATGTGAAACTCGTCAACGATGTACACTTTGTGAATCCCTTGAAGTGGGCGGAAAACAATGGCATCTCGGATTTTTCTTATTTCATCAATACCTCTGTTCGACGCGGCGTCCAATTCTATGACATCCATATGAGTTCCCTTGTCTATGGCCTCACAGCTTGGGCAGGAGTTGCAGGCTTCATAACCGCTACGATTTGGACAGTTGAGGGATTTGGCGACTATCCTGGCAAGTGATGTCTTTCCTGTTCCTCTTGGGCCTGTGAAGATGTAGGCATGCGAAATCTTGCCTTTTTCTATGGCGTTTTGAAGCACTATCTTGGCTTGATTTTGATTCAAGAATTCACTGAACGAACGTGGCCTGTATTTTCGATACAACGCTTCCATATAGAACTCCTCCATGTTAACATTATATCAGACAGCCCAATCAGGAGGTGCTAACAGATGAGGTTTCACGCGAAGCTAATCGTGACTTTACTATTATTAGTACAGATTGTTGTGGTGTTCAGCGGAGAAACACCGAAATGGTTTTCCGATCTGGTCTACAATTGCAGAAATGCCCACGACCTTATTGTGGATGACGAGATTGTATCCGAACTATATCAAACGATAACATCGGTGGCTTTGAAATATGACCTTGATCCATTACTCATCACCGCGATGATAAGAGTCGAGACTGAATTTAGAAACGTGATAGGTATCGCCGGTGAGTTAGGAATGATGCAGATAAAGAGAGAAACCGCGCAGCTTGTCGCGAGGAAGTTTGGACTGAAAGAACCTGATGACGGATGGCTCACACTTTTATGGGATTACAGACTCAACATTGAATACGGAGCTCTGTATTTGAAATACCTCCTTGAAAAGTCAGATGGGAATGTTGTGAAGGCTTTAGAGTGGTACAACGGTGGGAGCTTCAAAACGGAGTACGCCAGATCTGTGATGAACTCCTATAAGGAGTTGATCAGTGATACGACTGCTAATCGTGGAGGATGACGAGAAAATAGCCCGTCTACTGGAAATTCTCTTTGAAAACAACGGTTTCGAGGTGGCGGTGGCTTATTCGGGTACAGAAGGATGGTCTTTGTTTCAGCAGATCAAACCTGATATAACCGTTCTGGACCTTATGCTACCGGGTATCGATGGATTTGAACTGCTGGAAAAGATAAGATCTGTAGACGAAGAAGTGGGTGTCGTTGTCCTCACTGCCAGAGGTGAGATCGAAAACAGGATTAAAGGTCTGAAGAAGGGAGCAGATGATTACATTCCAAAACCTTTTCACTTAGATGAGCTACTCGCGAGAGTAGAAGCCGTGGCAAAAAGGGTGAAAAGAACAGACTTGATCGCAATTGGAGATGTGGTGTTCAACAGCGATGCGAGAACTCTTACTTTTCCAGATGGTAGGAGCGTTTCTCTATCAGAAAGGGAGCAAGCTGTCCTGAGTTATCTAATTAAAAATGAAGGCCACGTGGTGAAACGCGAAGAGATTATAGAAGCCATTTGGAACGACAGCGAGAATATAAGCAAGAATATAGCAGATGTTTATGTGAAGTATATCAGAGACAAACTGGGGGAATACGGCTATGTGATAAGAACCGTTCGAGGTGTGGGATATGTTCTCAAGCCTTAGGTGGAAGATGGTAGCCGGACAGACACTGCTCCTGTCTCTTTTATTAGGACTGAGCTTAATCATCGCCTACAACGGTGTTAAGATGATGCACGTGGCGCGTTCTGCAAATCTTCTCAGGCAAAGCGTATCCGCTGCGCTGAAAAGCCCTTTGATGATGAAGGGTGTAATTCTTCCCGGCGGTGTGGCGATAATTGACGAAGACGGAAATGTGGTTGTCGGTTTTTTTGACACGAAGCGCGAGGGTTTTGATTCCTTTTTGAGGACCGTCCTGTCAACAAAAAATGTTGGCTTCGCAAAGCTCGGTGAAGAAGAATATCTGGTTGTCGTCGCTGAAAAGGCAATGACTGCCAGAGGTCCGGAAAAATACTACTTGTTACAACCCGCTGGTGGTATAACCGTTCTGCTG
>QNAO01000254.1 GCA_003641785.1 Thermotogae bacterium | reverse complement strand
TGCGATGAGGAAATTCTCACACCGGGACCCCGGGATCGTTGGAGCTGTGTTGTTGGACCCAGGTGTCGCGTGCGAGATAATACTCGATTTGGTGCATATTCACGCTGCTACTGCTGAAATCGTGTACCGACTAAAGGGACCGCGCAAGACGATTCTCATATCAGATTCGATAGCCGCTACAGATCTGGAGGATGGTGAATACGCTCTGGGTGGCGCAACTGTAGATGTTCGGAATAGCATTGCAAGGATCAAAGGAAGCGAGATCCTTGCAGGAAGTACTCTGACGCTCGACACGGCCGTCAGGAATGCAGCAGAGCGGCTGGATATAGATCTTGAGAGAGCTATTCAGATGGCAACTCTTGCACCAGCGATGAACACGGGCCTTTCAGCGGGTGTTATTGAGCTGGGAAGACCAGCCGATCTTGCAGCTTTGGATGATGATTTGAGGGTTCTTGCCACGTGGGTAGATGGTAGGCCAATCTGGAAAGGTTAACGATTCACGGAGGTGAATCTGTGAAACTTGAAAGAATTTTCTTACATGGTTTCAAATCTTTTGCCAGACCCACTAAGATTCCTGTCGCTAATGGAGTGACGGCAATTGTTGGTCCAAATGGTGGCGGGAAATCTAACATCGTTGATGCAATCAGATGGGTCTTTGGTGAACAATCGATGAAAGAGCTTCGAGCTGGGGAAAAATACGATGTTATATTTGCTGGTTCTGGCGCTGCTGTTTCTTCAGCTTATGTCGAACTGAATTTCAGAAACGCCGAAGAAAGCATATCTGTAAGTCGATTGTTGACGTCGGATGGTAAAAATTTCTACAAAATGAATGGGGAGAACGTTAGACTCAGGGATATACAAGAAAAATTTGCTGGGACAGGTACAGGCAGGGAGTTTTATTCGATAGTAGGTCAAGGTCAAATACAGAAGATAACGAGTTCTTCTCCTCAAGAACTGCGTTTTTTGCTTGAAGAAGCTGCGGAAACATCTTTTTATCGAAAAAGAAAGAAAGAGGCGCTAACCAGACTTGAAAATGTAGAAATGAATTTGGCGCGGGTGCAGGATGTTTTGACAGAGCTTGAGAAACAGAGAAAATCACTTTATCTGAAAGCGAAACGAGCTGAGCGCTACAAAGAGTACTCTGAACGCTTATCTCGGGTGAAAAGCGTTTACTATGGTAATATCCTTCGCAAGGAAAATGAAAGACTGAAACACCTTGAAGAACAGCATCAAGCTACCTCAGAGAAGATAAGAAAGATTCAGAAAGAACTGATATCTGTAGAATCGAAGTGGTCTTCCTTAAAACAGGAATTTGCCATGGTTGACAAGGAGATAGAAAACTTCACAAATGTGATAGAGGACTACAAGAAGCGTCAATCAACTCTTCTCGAATTGCGTGAGATGTACTCACGAAGGCTCAGTGATCGAGAGAGTAAGTACGTTGAGCTGACAACACGCCTTGACTCATTCAAAGAACAGTTGGAACAGTTGCAAAAGAGGAAAGACGAGCTTGATCTCATATTTAGAGCTCTGGTAGATGAGATTTCACTAAAAGAGGAGAATCTCTCTCAGCTGGAAAAACGCAGAGAAGAGATGTTTTCTCGGTATTCAGAAAAAGAAAAGGAACTTCTTGCCATGAAAGAAGAACGCGACAAACTTCACAGTTCACTGACACGTGCAGAGTCTGAGATTGAACACATGGAAGATAGTCTCGAAGACTTTAAAAAGCGGATTTCCATGGTTGAAAGCCAACTCGGTATGAAGATGAGACGACTGTTGGGTTTGGAAAATGAGCTGACCCAACTTGTAGAAAAGATGAAGGACTCTGGTGAGAAGGAATCAAACTTGGCAAAGGAACTGGAAAAGATCAAAGAACGCCAGTCCGATCTTGAAAGGGAAAGGCGAATAACTGTTGAACAAAGAGACAATGCAATTAGAGTTTTAAAACAGCTCGACGATGAAGAAAAAAGGATAAAGGGGCGCATATAAAATGACAAAGGCTACACAAGAGCGGTTAGAGCAGTTTTTGCAAAGAAGAAGGAAGGTTTCTTTCCTGGGGTACACGATGTGGTTGCGAATTTGATAAGCTCGCCTCCGAAATATGCGAAGGCCATAGAAGTCTTGCTTGGAGGGTCTGCGCAACATATAGTGACTGATAACACCGACACCGCGAAAAATGTTATTTCATGGCTGTTTCAAGAAAAGATTGGCCGCGCTACATTTCTACCCCTTGATTTGATTGAATCTTATTTCAGTGAGATTCGTGATTTGAAAGGACATCCAGGTTTCGTGGGTTATGCCGCGACTCTTGTTCGTGTTGAAAAGCAGTACGGGAATCTTCCTGTTTACTTATTTGGGAATGACCTTGTTGTGCGAACTCTTGACGATGCTGTGGGGATAAAGAAGAAATTCAGAATCAGATCGAGGATAGCGACTCTCAGCGGTGAAATCGTAGGTTCCCGTGGGTCCATAACTGGAGGTCAGAGCAAAATCGAAAACTCAGACTCATTTCTTGGAAGGAAAATGAAGCTTATTGAAATCACTTCAAAAAGAAAGGAAATGCTGAATTCATCACAGATTCAAGAAAAAAGCTTGAAAAGAATAGATGAAGAGAGTCACGTCTTAAGAAATCATGAAAGGCTTGTTGAAAGCGAACTGACACAGGTTCTTGCTGAAG
>QNAO01000253.1 GCA_003641785.1 Thermotogae bacterium | reverse complement strand
CAACCTCAGAAACAACCAGATTCCAATAGTTAACAAAGACAAGAGTATCAGTTTTGTGCTGCGTTTCATGATATCATGTCTCCATTATTCGTGCTCTGATCTCGGCTATTTGTCTCTTGATGACATTTGCTATCTTATAGTTTTCTTGCCTAAGCGCTTTTCTGAGCCTATTTTCTAAAATGTAAATCCTTCTTTTGGCCGCTTCATGAAGCTCTCTCTGCTCAACCTCGTTATTCCCAAACAACGCCTTAAGAACAACAATAGGAGCTACAGAAAAGATAAGATCCAAGCCCGCTGCAGTGTCTACAGATATCTCGCTGAGATCACTGTCCTGAACCAAGCTAGCATGTGCAATCAACAGTCTTAAACCTTCGTGAGACAATCCTGTTCCTTCATTTACCAGGCCTCTAACACACCGATCACAAACATGTATTTCCTTAAGCATCCCATCGGAAATAAATCTGTATGCCCGCGCACCATTGCTACTACAAAAATCGCATCTCATAAGATCACCTCTTTTGAGTTAAAGAGGGTCATCGCTCTTGAAGTGCCTTGAAAAAGCACTGTGTCCACAGCTTCAATCGCCATATCCAACACCGCATCAAGCACGTAAAGCTCTGTCTTAGAGAAGTCCTCCAACACAAAATTGGCTGTAGACACATCTTCAGGTTTTGGACCAATGCCTATCCTGAGCCTTGTGATGTTATCAGTTTTAAGGTAGTCCATTACCGACTGAAGTCCCTTATGACCTCCGGAACTCCCCGCCTCTCTGATTCTGATCTTTCCCAATGGTAGAGAGACATCGTCGTATACAACGATTATATCACTGAGCTCTATTTGATGAGGTCTCATAAAGTCACAGACTGCTTGTCCACTTAAGTTCATGTAAGTCATCGGCTTCACAAGATAGATTCTTTCACTTTTAGCACACTGAGACCACGTGTAGGTACTATGCGAAGTCCATTTAGTACAGTTCTTTACACTCTGGTATCTATCTAAGAACATAAAGCCCACGTTATGCCTGTTGAAAACATAACGTGGACCTGGATTCCCAAGGCCAACAACTGCTTTTATTCCTCTTCCTCCTTCTTTCCCTTTGATATTACTTCAGGTTCCACTTCTTCCTCCTCGACTTCTACCTCTGCACCTGCGGCTTCTTCAGCAACCAAACCACGAGGTACAAGCACTGTTATCACGGTTTCATCTGGATGAAGAAGAGGAGTCATACCCTGTGGAAAAGAAATGTCTCCGATGTGCACAGAATCGCCAAGATCCAAATTAGACACATCCACCTCGATCTCGTCTACCAAAACAGAGGGAAGTGTTTCAACGGGTATTTCCATGTGTATCAGTTCAAGAATGCCTCCATGCTCAACACCTATCGCTTTTCCAACAGTTTTAATCGGTACATTGATCCTCATTTTGTGACCCGTAGTGGGTTTGTAAAAATCAACGTGCATTACTTTATCAGAGACCTTATCATGCTGAACACTTTTAAAGAAAACCTCAAGGTCCTTAGTCTCTCCATCTCTTTCAATTTCTAAGATGACTGGAGATGTTTCTGAGGCTTCAGAAAGAACATTTTTCAGCTCCAGTTCATCTACAGAATATACCTCAGCTTCGAAATCAGGTCCGTAAACAACTATGGGTATCTTGCCTTTATTTCTCAGCTTTTTCGCGGCTCCCTTGCCTTTGTCTAATCTGGGAGTGGCTCTCAGTCGCATTGATAATCCCTCCTTACCTAAACAATATACTAACAGACAGATTTTTTCTAATTCTTATTATGGCTTCTCCGAGCAAATTTGCCACGCTTACAATACAAAACTTGTCGGGAAGATTATCGTGAAATATCGTGTCAGTCAAGTACACGATCTCCAAATCTGATTCAACTATTTTACTAACAGCATCTTGCGAAAGTATTCCGTGCGCTGCACACGCTATTATTCGTTTTGCTCCAGCCTTTTGCAAAGCGTCGGCCCCTTCAAGCAGGGTTCCTGCTGTGTCAATAATATCATCAAACATTATTGCCGTTTTCCCTTTTACATTCCCAATGACGTTGACCACCTCTGCAATATTATCAGCGGGTCTGCGTTTGTCAAGTATCGCCAGAGGTATTTCCAGCTTGGCAGCGAATTTACTGGCTCTTTTTACAGCGCCTACATCGGGTGCCACCACAACAAGATCATCTTCTCCATATTTGCTCGAAATCTCCTTGGCAAATACTGGAAAGCTTAGTAAGTTGTCAACTGGAAGATCAAAAAATCCTTGAATTTGATCCGCGTGCAGGTCCACTGTGAGAACTCTTGTTGCTCCAGCCACTGTTATCAAGTTAGCAACCAACTTTGCTGTTATTGGATCTCTGCCCCGAGCTTTCCTATCTTGTCTCGCGTAGCCATAGTACGGTATAACGACAGCCACACTATTCGCTGAAGCTCTCTTAAAGGCGTCCACCATAATCAGCATTTCCATAAGGTTTTCATTGACCGGAGGAGAAAACGATTGCAGCACAAACACATCGTGGCCTCTAACTGTTTCGTTTATCTTCACATTTATTTCTCCATCGGCAAATCGCTTAACCTGACAGTCTCCCAGCTTTAAACCCATGTATTCTGCTACTCTTGTTGCCAGCTGTAAATTGGCGTTCCCAGAAAAAAGCTTGAGATCATTTTTCTGAAATGGCATCACCCGTCCTCCTCTCGTGCTTCTT
>QNAO01000252.1 GCA_003641785.1 Thermotogae bacterium | reverse complement strand
TTCTGTGGTAAAGAAGTGAAACCAGAGGAACTGAAATCACTCAGACGAATTGTGACATACGTCTCTCAGCATCCCATATTGTTTTCCACGACGATTAAAGAAAATCTTTCATATCCTTTGAAACTGAGACGGATTTCAAAGGACGTTGTGGAAAAATCTGTCTATAAGATCTCGAAGCTTCTGCAGATAGAACATGTTCTTAACTCTCGTCCATGGGAGATCTCTGGTGGTGAAGCGCAGCGAGTTTGTATAGGAAGGGCCCTAATATTCAAACCCAAAGTGGTTCTCCTTGATGAACCGACATCGAACCTCGATGAGGAGAACGAATCAATAATAGAAAAGATTCTGAGAGATATTTCAACAGATACGAAGCTCATTATAGTGTCTCACAACAAACATCAAATAAGAAGGCTGTGTGATACTCACTTTGTTATGAAGAACGGAACGCTTTTGCAAAACACACAGCGGTGAACCTCTTTGCAATATATGCGATGCTTGCCAAAATTTCTGGTAGTATTTCCTATGGTGCAAACCCAATACAGTGAAAGGGGCTACAGCGTGAGATTCTTAATTGGTGTGTTCTTGATCATGTGTGTTTCTGCGTTCTCATTCACATTTCAGTTTAACGGTTATGCAGGACACGACTTCAGTGATTTCTACGACTCGACGAGATATCGAGTAATAGTTCCATTCATGGGTACCTCTTTTACCGCGAGTGGCGGGTTCAAGAGAGATAACATCGTTTTTCCACCGTACTCAGATGTTCTGATGAGCAATTACTGGTATTGGGATGAAGCGTTTTTCTCGTGGTCATCCGACAATTTTTCTATTGAGGGAGGTGTTAAGGAGCACGAAATAGGTTGTGGAAACTTTTATCACCTTTTTTTAGACGATAACTCTGTTGCGTATCCATCTGTTCACAGTTCAGCGAAAATTGGAAAGTTCAGTGTTGAAACGCTGTGGGGAGGACTTCGTTTTTTCGAGAAGGAACAAGCTCCTGAAAAAGGTATTAACTACAGGTCTCTTTCGCTGAATGTGACCGAAGGCCTTGAAATTGGTTATGAAGATGCGGTTCTCTACCTGAATAGAGTGTTTGATCCATTTTATTTCATAGTTCCCATACCTGTGGCAGGCATCCAAGAGTTTTGGCACCTCAATGCGCCCTGGGGGTACACTTCAGGCGAATTGAACGACAACTCGATGGTCGGGGCATGGATAAAGTATTCCGGCAAGGATTTTTCCACATATTTCGAAACACTCGTTGATGATATCAACATGAACAGATTTTTCTCACCGGATCGTCCAGAATCATTCAATCCCGACAAAATAGCTTTCTTAGCTGGATTTACAGGTAGCAGAGAAGACCTGCGTTTCACAGTTGAAGTCGCAGGAGCCACCGCTTTTACCTTTGAAAGAACATCTCAGAGCGTGCCTTATGACTATGTAATGTTTGAAAACGTTGACTTGCCAATAGAAAGCAACATGCTCGGTTATGTTCACGGTGAAAACAGCCTGTCCATGGTGATTGATTTTTGGACAAGAAGGGGAAACTGGTCGGTAGCGGTATCTTGGGAAGGTTTGATTCACGGGGATAGAACCCCTTCTCTACCGTGGCACGGTGGCAGTATGCCCCATGAAACACTTTGGTTAACTGGAAATGTTTCATCTCTTATGACTTTGAACACTCATATCAGTTATTCGTGGAGGAATGTGCTTAAATGGCTTGATGAAATCAGTTGTGGTGTTGGATTCAAGTTCAGCAGCGATGGGAGATTTCTTTTAAACGGGAACGTGTTTTTAAGCTTAGATATAGAAGATTGGGAGGTTGATTTATGAAGGGACTTGTACTATGTGCCGGTCGAGGAACAAGACTGAGACCTTTGACTTATACCATCGCCAAACAGTTGATACCAGTTGCCAACAGGCCGGTAATACACTACAACCTGAACTTTTTGAAGAACGCCGGAATAAGGGAATTAGCGGTGGTTGTGAATCCTGACAATCATCATGTCTTCAAAGATTTTTTGAAAGATGGCTCTGAACTCAATATGAAGATAGATTACGTGATACAACAGGAGCCAAGGGGCATAGCCGACGCTGTTTATAAGGCCAGAGAATTTCTTAAAGAAGACCCTTTTCTTCTAATTCTTGGAGACAACCTGATTTTCGATGATATAACACCCTCTGTCGAAAAGTTCAAGAATTCTCGGTGCGAGGCGATGGTTCTTCTTGCTCCCGTTGAAGATCCCAGAGCCTATGGTGTCGCTGTGATTGAAAACGACCACATAAAACGAGTTGTTGAAAAACCCAAGGAACCACCGAGCAATCTCGCGATAGTTGGCATCTACATGTTCAGATCGCGGATTTTCGAGGCCATAGAGAATATCAAACCATCGCAAAGAGGAGAGCTTGAAATAACAGATGCGATAGAATATCTGATCGAAAAAGGCTACGACGTTAAAGCAAGGACAGTGCGTGGTTGGTGGAAAGATACGGGTAAACCTGAAGATCTGCTTGAAGCGAACAGACAAATCCTGGATGACATGAAGCTTGGAGACATCAAGGGTCATGTTGATTCAAGCAGTAAAATTCAAGGAAGAGTTTCCATAGGTGAGAATTCTCAGGTAATTGAATCTATTATAAGAGGTCCAGTCATTATAGGTTCTAACTGTACGGTGAAACGTTCCTATGTTGGACCTTACACATCCAT
>QNAO01000251.1 GCA_003641785.1 Thermotogae bacterium | reverse complement strand
TATAGATTTTGTTCCGCTTACCGTGGAATTCCAGGAACGTTTTTATGCCGCTGGAAAGATTCCTGGTGGTTTTGTGAAGCGAGAAGGTCGACCGAGCGAGTCGGCGATTTTGTCGGCAAGAACTATTGATAGGCCTATCAGGCCTCTTTTCCCAAAGAATATGAGAAACGAGATTCAGCTTATTGTCACAGTTGTATCGGCTGATCCGGAGAATCCTCCGGATCTGGCTGGTGTTCTTGCAGCCTCTCTCGCTTTGAATCTTTCTGATATTCCATTCAATGGGATTGTAGCGGCCGTAAGAGTAGGACTGATCGACGGTGAAATTGTTATTTTGCCAACAGAAGCTCAATTGAAGAGAAGCCTTTTGGATATTGTTGTTGCCGGCACAGAGGACGCAATAACTATGGTAGAAGGGGAGGCAAAAGAGGTAGAAGAATCACAGATGGTCGAAGCCCTTCTTAAGGCTCATGAAGCAATCAAAGAAGTGGTTGAGTTCGAAAAGGAAATACTCTCAGATGTCAGCGTAGAAAAAGTAGAACTTCAGCAAGATGAACCCCCTGCGGAGTTGCTTTCACACTTTGAAAAGCTTGTGAACGTTGAAACCTTAGATTCTTGCCTGTTCACACAAGGAAAGAAATCGAGACAGAAAGCGGTGGGCGAATATTTCAGCGAGTTGATTGAAAAACTGAAAGAAGAATTTGGTGTTGAACTCGTCGAAGAGAATATGTCACATATTTCTGAAGCGTATGAGCAAATGTTGAAACAGCGTATGAGAGAGAGTATAGTCAAGAAAGGCATCAGGCTTGATGGAAGAAAACCTCATGAGATAAGACCTATAACATGTGAAATTGGCTTCCTCCCAAGAGTTCATGGTTCCTCTCTTTTCACAAGAGGAGAGACTCAAAGTCTCGGTATAGTTACATTAGGCGCACCTATGGATGAACAGGTAGTCGACTCTTTGCTCGAAGAAGGAAGCAAGAGGTTCATGTTGCACTATAATTTCCCGCCCTTCTCAACTGGTGAAGTAAAAGCGATTAGAGGACCGAGCAGACGAGAAATAGGTCACGGGCATCTCGCTGAAAGGGCTTTGTCTTTTGTTTTGCCAGATGAAGATACTTTCCCCTATACCATAAGAGTGGTGTCGGAAATTCTGGAATCAAATGGCTCTTCTTCAATGGCAACAGTGTGTTCTGGCTCTCTTGCTTTAATGGATGCAGGAGTACCCATTCAACAACATGTTGCAGGAGTTGCAATGGGATTGATATTTGAAGAAGATAACCAGGTGGTGCTAACGGATATTCTGGGAGCTGAAGATCACTGGGGCGATATGGACTTCAAGGTTGCCGGAACAAAAAACGGCATCACCGCGTTTCAAATGGACTGTAAAGTATCTGGCGTTTCAAAAGAACTGCTCGAAAAAGCTTTGAAAGAAGCACGTACAGCAAGGCTCAAAATTCTTGAAAAACTCTATGAGACTATCTCGTCTCCAAGACCATTTGTTTCAAAATATGCACCTGTTATAAAGGTTACTCACATAGACCCTTCGAAAGTTGCGGAAGTCATTGGTCCCGGTGGACGTGTAATAAAGGGAATCATTAAAGATTACGATGTTCAGGTTTCTGTAGACGATCAAACTGGGCGAGTGAGTGTCATAGGAGAAAATGAAAAACAGGTTAATGAAGCCCTGCGTTTTGTCTCAAGTATAACTCAGGAAGTGAAGATTGGTGAGACATACGAAGGCAAAGTAACAAGAGTTGAACCCTTTGGTATATTCGTAGAAATTCTTCCCGGCAAAATAGGCCTCCTCCACCATAGCAAGCTCAGCAAGAATGTTCGTGATGTTAACATTGGTGAAGGCTTTCAAGTGCGAGTTACTAACATAGACAATATAGGACGCATTCAACTTGAGCAAGTGGGTTACAAGCCCAAATCATCGCCGAAAAATTCAAAGAGGGGTCATTACAGAAGGTCGAGAAAAGAACAATGATAGAAATACAAAAAATAGGGTCAGGTGTTTTGTATCTGGTACCGGTTGACAACGTGAGAACCACATCAATGGCCTTTGTCGTACCAGCGGGGTCAGCTTATGAAGATGACGAAAAGGCTGGAACGGCTCATTTTTTGGAGCATGTTGTTTTCAAGGGCACAAAGAACTATGATGAACACACTCTCAAGAGAGAGATAGAGCTCGTAGGTGGTTCACTCAACGCGTATACCGGGCGTCGCTTCACAGTGTTCTATGTGAAGGTGCCTCATTCTCATTTTGCAATCACTGTTAACATTCTAAGGGATTTGGTTTTCAATCCTCTTATCGAAGAGGACAAGGTTGAAGTTGAGCGATCTGTGATCATGGAAGAGCTACTTTCGAGCCGCGAAGATCATTACATGAGAATACACGATTTCTTTGTAGAATCCGCAATCGCAAAACCCCTTGGTAGATCAATCATTGGCTACGAGAAAACCATAGAGTCAATAACAGCAATGGACCTGAGGTCGTTCCACTCTGAAAGATATGGTTCTGTTAGAGTCGCTGTCGTTGGAAAATACACTGATGAGGATCTAAAGATCATTGAAAATGCCGTTGTTCAAAGCAGCCGAAAAGTTGAAGAGAGAAGCTTTCAACCTGTTTTTTCCGATTCCAAGTGCTTTGTGGAAACAAGATCCGATTTGAAACAAATTCATAATATATACGGATGGCGTTCCATTGGTGCTGAAGAT
>QNAO01000250.1 GCA_003641785.1 Thermotogae bacterium | reverse complement strand
GTGCCAAAAGAAGTTACAGGTGGATTGGAAACTATAGCTGTGCGAATGCCCAGTCACCCCGTTGCTCAAATGCTCATAGAGTTGTCGGAAGCTCCCATCGCAGCTCCGAGTGCAAACCTCTCTGGCAGGCCAAGTCCAACAAGAGAAGAACATGTGGTTGAAGATCTATATGGGCTCGTGGATGTAATAATTGAATCAGGAGAAACTCCCTTGGGAATAGAGTCAACCATAGTGGATATGTCCCGCGACACCCCGGTTTTACTCAGACCGGGAGCTGCCACTGTTGAAGACATAAGAAAGACATTGCCAGATATAAAAATACCAGAGTTTGTGGTTGCTTCTGAAATGAAGCCAGAGAAGACTCTGGCACCTGGAATGTCTTACCGACATTACGCGCCACGTAAGCCCCTTGTCTTAGTGATCAACAGAGAGAATTTGGACACCGCTTTGAAAAAATACCCCGACGCCGTCATCCTCTGCTCTCTGGAAGACTCCCAAAGCTTCAAAGGCAGACACGTAATAACTTTGGGAACATTAGAGCAGCCGTTCACAATTGCACAAAACCTCTTCCACGCTTTGAGAACAGTTGATAACTTACCGCAAAGACATGCCATTGCACTGGGATTTGAACCACGTGGAATTCTTTTCTCTGTCATGAACAGACTCCGAAAAGCGGCGAGCGAGATCATATAGAGTTGTTAATTTTTCTTTAACACAAGGACCATCATAACTTCACTGTGGCGCTCGCAATTTCAAATACCAATTGAATAAAATATCTTTGTATTTACTTAGTGGAGGTGAGAATCTTGGAAAGTGTCAGTAGCAACTTCGATTTACCACCATAACTATCTAAGGAGGTGCACAGATGAAAGTAAAGGTGCAGTTGGACATCAAAGGATTGATTGAATCCGGGAATTTTAGAACACTCAAGACAGTACTTCAGCAACAAGAACCCGCAGATATACTCGAGCTCATTGATGAACTCCCCCCAGATGAAAAGATAGTCGTTTTCCGTCTCCTTCAAAAAGACCAGGCTGCCTTGGTTTTCAGTGAATTGGAGTACGATGACCAGATTGCCCTAATAAATCTTTTCAAAGAAGAGAGATTAAGAGAAATTATTTCTTCTATGGACCCCGATGACAGAACAGAACTTCTTGAAGAGTTGCCCGCCAATGTTGTCAACAGGCTTCTTTCCTATCTCTCTCCGGAAGACAGAGAGTTGACTCTGTCAATACTGAACTTTCCTGAGAACTCAGCCGGGCGCTTGGTAACACCAAAGTGTGTTGAACTCAAACCTCAGATGACTGCCAATGAGGCACTGGAGAAAGTTAGGAAAGAAGGTCCAGATAAAGAGACTGTCTATACGCTTATGGTGATTGATGAAACAAGGAAACTCCTTGGAACTTTAGAGCTCAGGGATCTGATTTTTTCTGATCCCTCAAAGCATGTCGAAGAAATAATGGAAACAGAACCAGTTTTTGTGCATGCCACAGATGACCAGGAGAAAGCCGCCGAGATAATGAAGAAGTACGATCTCATAGTTCTACCCGTTGTTGACAACGAGGAACGCCTTATAGGAATTATAACAGTTGATGACATAGTAGATGTCATAGATGAAGAAGCAACCGAAGATATTCAAAGAATGGCTTCCATGGGAACCACATACAACTCCTATTTTCATGTCAAGCCATGGCATTTCTTTGTGAAACGATTGCCGTGGCTCGTCGCTTTGTTACTAATAGAAAGTGTGAATGGGAATGTTATCGCCAGGTTCGAACACATTTTGGCATCTTTACCTGTAATAGCGGCATTCATACCGACAATG
The DNA here is from genome assembly GCA_003641785.1 of Thermotogae bacterium. Lineage (GTDB taxonomy): Bacteria > Thermotogota > Thermotogae > Thermotogales > DSM-5069 > B6-G13. The sequence continues at coordinate 899 of QNAO01000250.1, read as the reverse complement.
ATGGATACCGGTGGAAACACAGGCTCTCAGATCTCCGCTCTGATCATCAGAGGTATGGCTCTTAATGAAATTAAATTGAAAGACTGGTGGAAAGTTCTATTAAAGGAAACGCTAATAGGACTTTCCATAGCCGCAACTCTCGGTGTAATTCTGTTTTTCAGATCTATGCTTATAAGTTCCAGTCTGCAGATATGCTTCGCTGTGTCTGTAGCTTTATCAGTTGTTGTCATTTTCTCGAATGTCGTTGGTGCGTTACTCCCTTTTGCTGCAAGTATATTCAAAGTGGATCCAGCAGTTATGGCCGGTCCTTTCTTGACAACTATTGTGGATGTATTTGGAATAATTGTCTATTTTTTAACAGTGAGTCAGTTACTACCAGCGTAGCGAGTTTTGACATTAACACGTAACAAGCGTATAATTGTTTACGCCCTCAAGGGCCATTTACTTGTTGCGAGGAGGAATAGTGTTATGAAAGGAACAGTTAAGTGGTTTGACCCCAAAAAGGGGTATGGTTTCATAACCAAAGAGGAGGGTGGAGACGTTTTCGTTCATTGGTCAGCACTTGAAATGGACGGTTTCAAAACCCTCAAGGACGGTCAGGAAGTTGAATTCGAAATTCAGGAAGGTCCGAAAGGACCACAAGCCGCCCATGTGAAAGTTCTCTCATGAAAAATCTTTCACCTGACCATAATAAAGCCCCGAAAACACCGGGGCTTTCGTATTTTTAGAATCTAAAAGAACCTAAAACTCCTAAAGGTATCGAGGTACAGTTTGAGGTTCCGTAGGTGCGCATTTCAATCCCACCCCCGGCACTTATCTTGAAATCTATCATGTCATATGTGTAGTAGACACCTATACCAACGACATATCCCATAGACTGGAAGTTGAAACCAGGCAGC
>QNAO01000249.1 GCA_003641785.1 Thermotogae bacterium | reverse complement strand
TTGTTTTTCCACATCCTGAAGGTCCAAGCAGAGTTACAAGTTCCCCTTTCTTTACACCAAAGCTTATGTTGTTGACCGCTTTTACAACAGATTTGCCTCCTGGTTCTTTAAACTCCTTGACCAGATTTCTAGCCTCGACAAAGTATTCTGTCATGCAGTAGCCCTCCTGATCTTTTCTTGGTATGAAAAGCTAACGGTAAGCCATCTGAGAATAAGCATCGCAAGAATGATAACTCCTATCAACACATAGCTGAGAGCGGCAGCTTGAGCCAAATCACTGTTTTCCACCGAGCCGAGAATCCTTACTGTTATGAGGTTCCATTTGCCAGAAACCACGAATATGACAGCACTGATGGCTGTCATACTCTTTACGAATGCGTAGAACAAAGCGGTGAAAAACGCCGGCATCAGTAACGGCATCGTCACTTTCCAGAAGGTCTGATAACTGTTGTATCCAAGGTCCAGTGAAGCCTCCTCTATAGAGCGATCGATCTGATAAAGCGCGGCAACTCCATTTTGAACCCCAACTGGTAGATGTCTGAATATGAACAGAAAAATTATTATTAAAGCTGTACCAGTTAGCACCAGAGGTTTTTGATTGAAAGCCAATAGATAACCAATTCCCACAACAGTACCTGGCACGGCAAAAGTCAACAGTGATGTCGCTTCCATGAATCTCTTTGTGGGAAATTCTTTCCTCGAAACTATGTAAGCGATCATTATTCCCAGTATTCCACAGATTGGTGTGGCTATGGATGCCAGTATCACTGTATCTCTCAGGTATCTCAGGCCGCTGTCGAAAGCGTACCTATAATTCTCCAACGTAAGCGTGTGGTTGACTCCCCACAGCTTTGTGAATGAGCCATACAACACGGTTCCATAAAACAAAAAGACCGTTGCAACAAGAAGAAGAACCACAAAGGTGAAAAGAACCTTAACATATCTTTTTGGTTCTAAAGCCTTCATTGAAGAAGGTTTCCCGGTTACGGTAACATATGACTTTCTTGAAAGCCAGTATTTCTGTATGACAAATGCCACCAATGTTGGAACAAGAAGCATGATTGCGAGTCCAGCTCCATACGATATTCTGTAAGAACCGGTAATTTCAAGGTAGGCTGAAACACTCAGTACATGATAGTTTCCAGATAAAATCAGGGGATTACCGAAGTCTGCCATCGATTGTGAAAAAACAAGAAGCCAGGAAGCGAGTATTCCAGGAGTGGACAAAGGAAGGGTGACTTTCCAAAACGTTTTCCACTTTCCCGCTTTGAGGCTCAATGAAGCTTCCTCAAGATCTGGATTGATAGACATCAGTATCCCTTCCATGGTCATGAAAGCCGTTGGAAAATAAGCCAAGGTTTCGACTATCAACAGTCCCCAAAAGCCGTATATTTCTATCTTCAATGCGTCTTTCAAAATGCGATGCGTTATGACCCCATTTCTTCCAAACAGAAGAATCGCTGCCAAAGCTATTACGAAAGGAGGGGAAACAATTGGAAATGTGGCGATCGTTCTGAAAAATTTTCCAAGTGGAACTCGCACCTTAACTATGGCATACGCAAATATGTATCCAATTAGTACTCCGATTGTTGCTACGCTCGCTCCCAATTTTAGACTGTTGAAAAGAGGAACTCTGAAGTACTTCTTAGTGAACAAATCTTTGTAAACATCGAGGGAAAAGGCTCCCTTTGGTTGAAGACTCTTCATTCCAACCATTATCAGCGGGTACAGTATAAAAACCGCTAACAGAAGCCATATGCTCACTATTAAAATGAAGAGAACTGGTTCATTCCATATTCTTTTGAGTTGCCTTCCCATGTACATTTGCTGAGACCTCCCGGGCGAAGTATGTGGCGCGAGCGTGTCGCGCCACACTGTTAATCAAAATCCGTACTCAATTTCTTCTTTCCAGCGTTCGATTAGTCTGTCTTTTTCTTTGCCAAAGTAATCAAAATCCATTGGGATCACATTCACGTCTTCCATCTTCACAGAGCCAGGGGCCACTTCCGCCTCTGGATTAAGAGGAATTCTGTACCACTGTTCCATTAAGTTTTGAGCATCAACCGATAACATCCAATCTATGAACTTTTGTGCAAGCTCTGGTTCTGGACCACCCTTTATCAATGACATCGCTCCAATTTCATATCCAGTGGGTTCCTTTGGGAATGTTAGAACAACTGGGTAACCCTTGGATATTCCTTTTTTCACAATATCGTGAGCAAACGCTATGCCAACAGTGACTTCTCCAAGACCAACCTGTGTGACACAAGCTGATCCGGATTTGTTGTAGTGATGTATCTGCTGGTGAAGTTGTTTCCAGTATTCGAAGGCCTCGTCTTCTCCCATTATTGCAACAAGCGCTGCCAAAACCGTGTAAGCTGTGCCTGAAGTGTACGGGTAAGCCAGCGATATTCTTCCCTTGAATTCTGGTTTCAGAAGGTCATACCAGGAGGTTGGAGGAACTACACCCAGCTCTTCGAGTTGTTCAGAGTTACTGGCAAATCCTATTGCACCGAAGTAGAATCCAACCCAGTACCCATCAGGATCTTTGAAAGCTTCCTGAACCATTTTTGTCATGTCAGAGATGTACGGTGCCAGAAGGCCTTTTTTCTTTGCCGCTATTTGATCTACAGCTGGTCCCCCAAACCATATGCTCGCCTGAGGGTTGTTGGCTTCGGCTTCAACCCTCGCCAGAAGTTCTCCAGAGGACATCCTAACAACTTGGACA
>QNAO01000248.1 GCA_003641785.1 Thermotogae bacterium | reverse complement strand
AGACAAAACCCGAGGAGATAGCAAGAAGAAACTTTATACCGGTTATCCTGGGATTTGTTGGAGCTACGATCGTGGCAATAATTTTAATGTGATAAAAGGGGGGTTATCCCCCCTTTGTCTAAGTTGATAGCTGAGGTGATGAGTGTGAACATCAAAGAGAAAATCATAGACGCGATTGATGTGGAAACAGTTATTCTATCTGAAAGCGAGGACGAGGCTCGAGAAATCGGTCTTTCATTTATGAAATCCCTCGGTTTTGATGATGTTGATGTTGTGTTTGTGGAGCACTCAGGATTTAGCGCAAGAATACGGCTCAGAACATATATCCACAGACCTGGAGATCGCTACGCATGGCTTTCAACGGGTGGTGCTTTGAAATGAGGAAAACAATTGTTTTGGTTCCACTTGATCCTGTTCACGACGTCGCTCTTAAGATGCTGAACAGATATCTTTCAGAGCATGGGCATAAGGTGATTCTGCTACCGCCAGATCTAAAGCCAGAAGAGGCCATTCAGATATGTATGAAAGAGAAACCGGATTTCATAATGGTTAGCAGAACTTTGGGCTACAACGCAGCTGAAATACTCGGCAGGTTTATAGATCTACTCGAAGCATCAAACTTAAGGGATACCTGTAAGGTGGTAGTAGGAGGAAAAGCCGTAACACCTGAGCTCGCTGCCGAGCTGGGGTACGATGCCGGATTTGGTGAAAGAACCGAATGGGAACAGGTTTTAGCCTACGTGGAAGGAAGAGAAATTCAAGAAGCAGGAAATTTGATAAGAAAGAGAAAGCGAGATCTCACAAGCGGATATTCCTACGAGGTTAGAGATTCACAGATTAGAAAGATGCTCGATACAATAGCAGATCAAGCTATAGAATGGGCTTCTTCGAGAGTCACTCCTGGAATCCTCCGAGCAGAGATCAGGGAACGTTTGATCAATGGTGAAAATGCCAAATCGGAGTACGTAAATTTGTGCAATGGTCCCATTGAGCAGTTTTACAGACAAAACATAATTCCCAGGCATGTGAGAAAGATATCACCCGCCGAGAAACAAAACCTTGAACATTTGATAAGAGAAATGCGAGTTTCTGGGAAGATTCTTCAGCTTTCCAGAACAAAACCCGCAGTATTTGTTCAGTACGGTACTGGATGTCCCTTTATGGACATAGTACACATAAAGATCAGTGAATCTTGGGGAGCTGATGGAGTACTTCACTTCGACCCTTCGTGGGGCGCCCGATGCGAAGGACTTTTAGAAGGCCTACTCGCCCACGAGGAAGATGGCTCTTTAATAACACTCGAAAACCTGGCAATCATAAAATCCGCACTCGAAGATTACACTTTATGGTGTGTAAGAGCTCACAGAGGGTTGAACACACCCGAAACAGTTTTGCTTGCGGCTAAGACCGGTGCAGATCTCACGAAAATAAACATGGTCTATGGCTCTTTAAACGGCGGTACGGACCCAGCACGCTTGACTGTTGATGGAATACATGCACTGAAACTCGCTGCAAAATACTCCTTACCCTTCGATATTCCCACAAACGAGGAACTTGGGGGAGTACCAGCAGAAAAAGCATTTGCTGGGATGATAACCGTCGCATATATAGGAATAAAATTGGGCGCAAAGCCTATTCTGAAACCCTTGTTCTGCCACTCTCCTGATGCTATGATAAATGGTTACATGGAAGACAATTTCGTCGATTACAACGTGGGCAAAATTCTTGCCTTGCGAAAAATAATCGATGCTCCAATATGGCCGGGTGAACCTATCGGTTTCATGACTCACAGTGAGGACAGAGTTCAGTCAGCAATGACAACAGCTCTGCATGCCGCACTGGCTCATTCGCTCGATTTGGAAGCGATCACTATTGCTTCCACGGATGAAGCGTATGCCAGAGGTGCAATAACGGTACCAGCAAGAATAGACTCCTTGAGAGCAATAGGTGATGCATTCAGATTCTTCGGTAAAGCCTCCATAGAACCAACAAATCAGGCTCAAACCTATGCCGAGATGATTTACGCAAGAATCATAGAAACACTGCAAAAAGTGGTGGATAGAGCGGATTTCGTGGCTTCCCTGTATGAGGGAGATTTTGGATCAAAGGAAGATGGCGCGAATCCTGGAAGAGCCGGGCGAGATACGGTGATTGAATGAAAACACTCGGAGTACTCGGAACTGCTAAGAATACAGGAAAAACGACCACATTGAATGCTGTGATCAAGTGCCTGAGCAAGCACAGATTAGCCATTACCAGCATAGGATTCGATGGGGAAAACATAGATTTTATCACGGGTCTACCCAAGCCAAAAGTTCTCGTAGATCAGGGAATGATCGTGGCAACGACAGACAAAAGCGAGCGGTATTCCACAGCAAAAATGGGCCTTTTACTGCAGACAAACATCAAGACAGCGATGGGAATAGTGGGTATCTACAGAGTCAAAGAACCCGGAACCGCTGTCTTGGTCGGTCCCAACCGCGGTTCTGAGCTGAAAACCTTGATCAACCAAATAGAAAGGTTTGAAGCAGAACTATTAATGGTTGATGGGGCAGTTAATAGAATGATTCCCTTTCAAAGTGTTGAAAACATCATAATCGCTACTGGAGCTTCCCGAAGCACAGAGGTGGAAACTCTTTTGACTGAAACGCTTGTCATGATCAAGTGCTTTAAGTTGCCAACAATCGAGGCCGATGACTTTCACCGCGTTCAAAACTTAATAACAAAAGATGACATT
>QNAO01000247.1 GCA_003641785.1 Thermotogae bacterium | reverse complement strand
CAAGACACTTAAGGATTTCTTTCAAAGGAAGGAATCTCTGGAAAATATAATATGTAAGACTCGCTACGGAGTGGATCTGATAAGCAGTGGAATGGATGTGGATGATCTCATTATGTTCAACATTGAAGACAAGACGAACCTTTACAACCATCTTCAAAGAATTTCTTCTTCATATGACTACATCGTGTTCGACTTCCCCCCAGGATTTAAGGAAAACATAGAAAGGTTCTATGGAACGTCTGATCATCTTGTACTTCTAACAGCGAGCGAACCCACATCTTTGATAAACGCTTACACCTTCGTGAAAGTAATGGCAGTGAAGGGCATTGACCCTGAAGGACTGCATGTTGTTATGAATATGATCACCAATATGAAAGAAGGACGCCGAATTCTCGACAGATTTGTTTCTGTCATAAATAGATTTGTGGGAACACAGGTATCATCTACCCATTTAATGAAATACGATAACGCTGTGAAGAAAAGCGTGGACAAGCAGAAGCCATTTGCAGCAAGTGATCATTTGATACAGCCAACGCTTTCTTTACACAGACTTGCTGATGAAATTACAAAATCCCACAGTACCCCTAAGATGAGCTTCATTGATAAGATCAGATCCCTCTTTGGATTTGGATAAAGTAAGCGAAAGGAGTCGCACAATGATTGAGGAAATCAGCAAAGTCGCTGTTAGCAAAGTGATGACACCTGGCTTGCCCCTGACAGTTGAAGTAGAAAACAAAGACGGAAACAGAATACTCCTGAAAAGCAACATACATGATATTTTCCCTGAATCGGGGCTACTGAAGATCGCTATGCCGAGTTATAAGGGACAGTTAGTTCCGTTACCAAAAGGGGAAATGATATACGTTACAGTATTCAAAGGACAAGTTCTTTACTCTTTTAGCAGTCGCGTGATCGATTATGGAAGGGATGAAGACAATTTTCTTGTAATGAAAATCACAATACCAAAGACTGTGAAAAGGATCCAAAGACGACGCTATTTGCGAATTCCGCTGTTCAAAACGGGATACTATGTTCTGCCAGGAAGCGATGAAAAGCACCAGTTTACAACAAAAGATTTCAGTGCAGGTGGAATGTTGATGTGTACAAAAGAGCTCCTGGTTACCGGGCAACCTCTTCTCATAACACTTAATTTGGGAGCTGTACAGTTAACCAGCCAAAAGGCGGAGGTTGTTCGCTATGCGGGAAAGAGCAACTCAACAGGTTTGCATGAGTACGGAGTGCGATTTTTGGAAGTACCGCTAGAACTTGAAAAACAGTTAGTTTTCTTTGTTTTTCAGTGGGAACTCAGGCTGCGGAAAGGGATAAGCGGAGAGGAGGACTGATATGCAGCTTACAGAAGAGCAGCTCGATCTGTTGAAAGAGATTGGAAACATTGGAGCAGGTAATGCAGCCACCGCATTGTCGACACTCACTGGAAAAAAAGTGGACATCACCGTTCCAAGCGCCAAATACGTTTCGATCTCGGACATTCCCTTTTTGTTTGATTCTCCAGAAGAGATTGTGGTAGGAATCAGAATGACCATTAGACGCGATCTGATAATGGACATTTTACTGATCCTTGATGCCAAAACCACAAAAATGATTCTCTCCAGCTTAATGAATACCGAGTGCAAAGACATAACACAACTGGATCCTATGTCTAAATCGGCGCTGAGAGAGATTGGCAATATTATGTGTGGCTCATATATAACAGCCATGGCTGAATTCATCAACTCGTATCTTGATCCATCACCACCAGAGCTCATCACCGATATGTTGACGGGTATAGTTTCTGAGGCGATACTTTCAACAGCTGAATATGAGGACAACGTTGTTTTCGTTGAAACCTCGTTGTCGGTGGAGAAGCTTGAAAAAATCAAAGCCAACTTATTCCTGATGCCTGGCATTGGAACATTGAACGAGGTTTTCGATAAGATGGGATTGATGTGAATGAAGAAAGTAGTTATAGGGATTGGCGAAATAGCTGTTGAAAGCAATCCGGCAGTACTGGTGACCTTGGGACTTGGATCGTGTGTGGGTGTGTGTGTGAGAGACCCTGTAAAGCGTATCGGCGCAATGGCTCATGTGATGCTCCCAGATAGCTCAGGAAGAACCATAAGTAATCCAGGAAAATTCGCCGACACAGCTGTGAAGTATGTCGTTAACAAACTGAAAGAAAAGGGATGTAACCCCACAAGGCTTGAAGCGAAAATAGCCGGTGGAGCATCCATGTTTCGGACAAACTCAGTGAACATAGGTCTTAAGAATGTAGAAGCAGTCAAATTTTGGCTTGAACGATTTAAAATACGACTAAAAGCCGAGGATATGGGAGGAACAAGGGCGCGAAGCATAGAATTTAACATTGGAACAGGAAAACTCATGGTCAGAAAAGTAGGTGGTGGTGAAACGGTGGAGATTTTAGAAATATGACTACAAGCGCCTCTCTGGATCCTGCATACGAAGAGAAGATTATCAAAGAAATGCTTCCCACAGTCAAGAGAATAGCGATTGATGTCATGCAAAATCTTCCTAAGAATGTGCAACTCGACGATTTAATACAAGAAGGAGTGCTTGCACTCTTATCTGCCGTGAGAAGATATGACCCCACGCGTGGTAGCAACATCTATTCATTCGCTGTCAAGAGGATCAAAGGAGCGATGTATGACTATCTCAGAAAAATCGACTGGATGCCACGAAATCTTCGAAAACATGTCAAAGATGTCGAGAAAACGATTTAT
>QNAO01000246.1 GCA_003641785.1 Thermotogae bacterium | reverse complement strand
TTGTTTGGCATGCCGGTTCTTGGCATTCAGATACTTTTCTTTGCTCAGGGATTAATGAGAATCGCAACCCTTCCACTTCTCAATAAAGTCAGTATAAGAAGGCATACACCGCTAAGATACCTGATATTAAACACGGCGTCTTATCTTGTGAGGAGAAGTCCATTGAGACCCTATGAGTATTCAAAAGCAGGTATTATCAATCAAGTAAAGAGATCCCTGAGTGAAATGAAAATCGATACGAGCAAAAGGAGGGCGAATCAGTGGCGCGTGAAAAGATGGTGGTAGCCAGGGTAGATGAAAAAACGGTGCTGCTCGAAAAGAGACGTGATTCCATGTGCGGACACTGCCCCGCAAGAAACATTTGTAACGGGGAAAGCCAAGTCATGCGGCTCACTGTTCAAAAGGGAGATTTCAATCTCAAAGTCGGAGATCTTGTCGTCGTCGAAACACCTGCTGTGAGCGGGTCCAAGTTGGCGTTTATTGTTTACACAATTCCTCTTGCAATATTTATTGTTACACTTGTTGCTTTGGTAGGAGCGCTTGGAGAGATTGTCTCCTTTTTAACAGCCACTTCAGCTATGATCGTGTACTATTTAATACTCCGCGTGTACGACAGATATTTTCGAAAAACTTTCAAGCCGCATATCATTGAAGTTTTGAAGAACTAATTCTTCTGCCAATTAATGCTATAGATTTTCTGAAGAGATAAACATTTTCTCCTGAATCAAAACTCGATCAACTCCATCTGAATCGAAGTTATGGCATCCAATATCTCTTCAGGTGTGATGAGCTCTCCACCAACCTTGGAAACAAGTTTGACCTTAACATCTTTTCGGCACAGTGAAACTATCTCTCTTGCATATTGTCCCAGGTTCATTTCAGTTATAACGACGGATTTTATGCGACTCAAGAGCCTTCTAAGCCTCGTTGTCGCCACAGGCCATATTGTTATGGGCCTAAAAAGGCCGACCTTCATTTTATCTTGGCGAGCGATCTTGACCGCCTTCATAGCACTCCTGGCTACGGTTCCATAAGCAATTACGAGAGTTTCTGCATCTTCCGTCATGAATTCTTCGTACTTAGAAATCTCATCTGCGTGTATTCGTATTTTATTGGATAACCTTCTAATCAGTTTCTCGCTTGTTCGAAAGTCAGCCAGAGGGAAACCAGACTCATCGTGTATCAGTCCTGAGACATGAAATCTCGCTTTTCCCATCTGGACTAACGGGGTTGGCGTTGGCTCTGCGTAGTTGCTTTCGGAGAATGGAGCGTATATTTCCTCTTCTTCGATCTCGTCTTCTTTCATTCTCGGCAGTATTTTTATCTCGGAATCTTTCGGCAGTGTAAAGCTTTCTCTCATATGCCCCAATATTTCATCCATCAGAAAAATCACGGGAGTTCGGTACTTCTCAGCGTAGTTAAAGGCCTTGATTATTAATCTATAAATCTCACCGACACTTGAAGGATATAGAGCAATAATCTCATGATCTCCATGAGTTCCCCATCTGGCCTGCATTATGTCTCCCTGCGAAGGTTTCGTGGGTAATCCAGTGGAAGGTCCTCCTCTCATGACATCCACAAAAACACACGGCGTTTCTGTCATAACAGCGTAGCCCAAAACTTCCTGCATCAAGCTGAACCCAGGACCACTTGTTGCCGTCATTGACTTTACACCAGATAAAGAGGAACCACCAACTGCCGCTGCACTTGCAATTTCGTCTTCCATTTGTATAAAAACTCCACCGGCTTTTGGAAGTTCTCGAGACATTACTTCGGCTATTTCAGAGGCGGGAGTGATCGGATAACCCGCATAAAAGCGACATCCAGCGCGTATGGCTCCGAGGGCACATGCCTCGTCTCCCTGCAGGAAAGCCTTAGTTGCCAACTTTAACACCTCTTTTCTCTGTGTCTTTCTCTTTCACATCGATGGCGAAATCAGGGCACAGGTTTTCACACATCGAACACCCGACACATTTATCGATGTTAGCGATCACAGGTTCTGCCATTGCACCTTTTTCAAGGGCTCCAGTGGGGCAAACATAGTAGCAGATACCACATTTCTTGCACCAATCAAATTTTATGGTTATTTCAAAATGCTTTTTCACCTGCAAACCTCCTTCACTGTATAAGACTTAAGAAAACCCCCGCGGCAACAGCCGAACCTATCACTCCAGCTACATTTGGTCCCATAGCGTGCATCAAGATGAAGTTTGTAGGATCATCGCCCTGAGCTATCTTCTGGGCTACTCGTGCTGAGTCTGGCACGGCTGAAACACCGGCGGCACCTATGAGTGGGTTCAATTTGTTCTTCAGGAAGAGATTCATGAGTTTTGCAAATAGAATTCCCGAAGCCATGGCGGTCACAAAAGCACCCACCCCGAGAGCAAATATCTTCAGACTCGATGTTGTCAAAAAAATGTCCGCGCGAGCAGATGCACCAACTGAGAGCATCAGCAGTATTGTCACAGTATCAAGCACATATCGACTGGCAGCTTCTACAAGTCTCCTGACAACACCTGCTTCTCTGAGAACATTCCCAAACATGAGCATTCCAATCAGTGGAAGGGATTGAGGAACGAGCAAAGCAGTTACAATCGTTGTTACTATTGGAAACAGAAGTTTCTCAATTTTCGAGACCTTTCTGGGGGGATTCATCCTTATCAGTCTTTCACTTTTTGTCGTGAGCAACTTTGAAACCGGCGGCTGCAGTATAGGTATCAAAGCAATATACGAGTAAGCT
>QNAO01000245.1 GCA_003641785.1 Thermotogae bacterium | reverse complement strand
TATTCTCAACATCCATATTGCAATTGTCTCGTTTATTTTGCGCATCATTTCATCGAACATCGCGTAGGTTTCACGTTTGAATTCCAATATTGGATCTTTCTGCCCATAGGCTCGGAGATTGACAGCTTCCTTAACGTGTTCCACCTCTTCAAGATACTGTCTCCAGTTTTCATCAATGGCTCTTAGAGATACAAAACGCACGAATCTGTTGTATTCTTCACCTATCTCCTTCTGTTTCTGCCGATAACCTTCCCACAACTTGTTCTTGATGTGGGATTTTATACTTTCTGCATCATCGAAAGTCTTACCATCAAAATCTGAGATCTCCTTAGGGAAAACTGATAGAGAACCTTTTAAACCATCAATGTTCCAGTCATGATTGGAACAAAACTCTTCTACACGTCTTGAGGCTACATCGTCTATGATTTCTTCAAGATATTCGTCTAAATCTTCGTGCGATAGGATCCAGTCTCGGAGTGAATAAATAGAATTTCGCTGCTTGTCTAACACAGTGTCCATTTCCATGAGATGTTTTCTTATCGCAAAATTTATCCCTTCGACTTTCTTTTGAACAGTTTCCACCAACCTTGTCAAAAGGGGGTGTTCTATTGGTTCGCCGCGCTCTATTTTTAGAATGTTCATAACCTTTTTCAATTGCTCTCCTCCGAAAATTCTCAGCAGATCGTCTTCGAGAGAAAGGTAAAATCTTGACTCGCCAGGGTCGCCCTGCCTTCCAGACCTTCCTCTTAGCTGATTGTCTATGCGTCTGCTCTCATGCCGCTCAGTTCCAATAATGCACAAACCTCCAAGTTCGGCTACGCCTGGTCCAAGCTTGATGTCAGTGCCTCTACCTGCCATGTTTGTAGCAATGGTGACGGCTCCCTTTTGCCCCGCTTGAGCGACTATTTCTGCTTCTTTTTCATGGTACTTCGCATTTAAAACTTGATGAGGGATCTGTGCTTTTCTAAGAAGAGTGCTCAAATGTTCGCTTTTCTCAATCGAAGTTGTACCTATAAGAACAGGTTGACCTTTGGCAAATCTTTTCTTAACGTCGGCAACAACCGCTTCGTATTTCTCCTGCCGAGTTCTGTATATAAGATCATCGTGATCTTTTCGTATCATTGGTTTGTTGGTTGGAATTACAACAACTTCCATGTCATAAAGTTGTCTAAACTCTTCTTCTTCGGTTTTTGCAGTTCCAGTCATCCCAGCGAGTTTTTCATACATTCGAAAAAAGTTTTGAAAAGTGACTGTCGCATAGGTCAGCGATTCCTCCCGGATCCTGACTCCTTCTTTTGCTTCAATTGCCTGGTGAAGGCCTCCACTGTATCTTCTTCCAGGAAGAAGTCTACCAGTGAACTCGTCAACTATTATGATCTCGCCATTCATAACAACGTAATCAACATCTTTTTTGTAAAGGTGCAGCGCTTTCAAGGCGTTCAAGATGTGGTAGACGTTGTTCACATTTCCGGGATCATATAGATTTTCAACTCCTATGATTTTTTCAAGCTTTTTGGATCCTTCCTCTGTCAGGATAACGGCGCGGGATTTCTCGTCTATCGTGAAATCGGCTTCCTTTGAGAGTCTTTTCGCTATTGAAGCAAATTTTCTGTATAACGAGGCACTTTCTCGGGAAGGTCCTGATATTATCAACGGCGTGCGGGCTTCATCAATGAGAATGCTGTCTACTTCGTCTATTATGGCATAGAAATGGCCCCGTTGTACCTTTTCCTTCAGATCTAAAGCAAGATTGTCTCTCAAGTAATCAAAACCGAACTCATTGTTCGTTCCATAAGTAATATCACACGCGTAAGCTTCTCTTCTGGTGATTTCAGTTAATTCGACACTGTAAGCTTTCACAGCTTCTTGATTTCTGGCATCATCTGGCAGAATCTCATCAAAGAAATCCTGTGGCCACACGCACAGATTTTTTTCAATGGCGTCAAGGGCTGCAGTCTCGTCTTTGAACACTACTTCATAGGATTTTCCCAAGGGGTTTATCACACCGACTCTGAGTCCTAAAAACAGGTAAATAGGCCCCATCCACAAAGCATCTCTGCGTGCCAGATAATCATTAACTGTTACCAGATGAGCACCTTTACCTCTCAGTGCGTTGAAAAAGAGTGGCATGGTTGCGGCAAGAGTTTTCCCTTCTCCAGTTTTCATTTCCGCTACTTTGCCGTCATCAAGGGCGAGCCCTCCAATCACCTGAACATCGAACGGGTACATTCCCAACACTCGGCGAGAAACTTCTCTTACAAGCGCAAAAGATTCTGCAAGTGACGGCTCTTGTTCTTTCAGTTTGTTAGACATGAGCCTAAGCTGATTGTTTGGCATAGTGCGAAGCTCTTTTTCCTTTTCCTTTATCTTTGCCAAAACTTTATTGTATTTCTTCAGAAGTGCTTTGTTTCTGTCAAAAAGCTTAAATTTCATCACATTACCTCCAGGTAATACACAAAGCCGCTATCACTCGCAGTTTGTATTAGAAGAAGTCTACTATTTGCCTTGATGCCAAGCATTCTTTCGATGACAGTACCGAGGTCAACGTATGTTCTCATGACATCATGCTCAGGGGCATTGCGAGAAATGTACACATAAGCTGTATCGTCTTTAAGCTTCCTTTTTTCGGAAAGCCTGAGGTAATCGGCTCTTGATAGATTTGTCATTACAAAATCTTCCCCGTTTCTGAAAAAACTGATCTGGTCGGAATTTGTCGGCATGCGCCATTCTCCGTCGCCAAAGTC
>QNAO01000244.1 GCA_003641785.1 Thermotogae bacterium | reverse complement strand
AGAATAATATTGAAGGGAGATGTGCCGAGTCCAATAAACCCGCCGTCGGGATGTCGTTTTCACACAAGATGTCCCGTTGCGACGGATATCTGTAGCGCAAAAGAGCCGAATTTGGTCGAGGTGGGTCCGCAGCATTACGTTTCTTGCCATCTCGTAAAAGAGAGAAAATGAGAGGAAATCTTTACAAACTGGCTCTCCTGACAGTTGTGGTGTTATTGATTTTGAGTTTTACCACGTTAAAAAAACGGATGCTGAGAGTGTATTTTTCAGATGAAAATTTAAGATTCTGTGAATCAGCTTTGAAGGAGATGAGTTTTAAGTACAGTATTGTCCGAGAAGAAGGCGAAGCGGATCTTGTTTTTAATTCAAAGAATATGATAACATACCATAGTCAGAGCTTTCACCTTTTTTGGAATCAAGAGGTTGTTGATAATGTTAAGCAAATCCTTGCCCAGATTTTGTCCGAAAGTGCCGGTGGACAAGTGCAAAATTGGGATGTTTTGACAGATTTGTTCGGCCAATACCAAGAAGGCAATATTTTCAAAGATAGGGTGGTGATTCTTCGAGCGGCAGATGACGCTGGTTTTGAAAGCTTAGCAAGTGCCATTTTGAATGATATTCTGAACAGCAAAGCGACCATATTTGAGAACGGATTTTTGATGATGCCGGTTCGTGTAATCGCGCAAACAGAAGGGACAGTTGTGGCGGATTTCATTTACGATCCTGTTACGCACACAGTCACATATAACTCGGGAGGCGAATGATTTTGGACAATCTCTTGACGGTCAGAAATCTGAGCACCTACTTTTATATGGAAGAAGGTGTAGTTATCGCGGTTGACGACGTGAGCTTTGATTTGAAGTCGGAGGAGGTGCTCGGGATTGTTGGCGAAACTGGATCTGGAAAGAGCGTAACGGCTAAGTCTATAATGAGGCTCATAAAGCCACCAGGTAAAATTGTCAGTGGTGAGATTATCTACAAAGATAAGGATATCTTGAAAATAAATGAAAGAGAAATGCACAAAATACGAGGTAAGGAAATCAGTATGGTGTTCCAGGATCCCATGACCTCTTTGAATCCTCTTTACACGATCGGCAATCAGCTTATGGAAACCATTATGCAGCACCAGCAGGTTTCGAAAGAAGAAGCTTTCAAAAGAGCTGTTGAGATGCTCAAGATGGTCCAAATTCCCGAAGCAGAGAAAAGAATGAATTCGTATCCTTTTGAGTTCAGCGGGGGTATGAGGCAAAGGGTTGTCATAGCCATAGCCTTGAGCTGTAATCCATCTGTGTTAATAGCTGATGAGCCAACGACAGCTCTTGATGTTACCATACAGGCTCAGATACTCGAACTGATGAAACAACTCCAGTCAGAGCTGAAAAGTGCCTTGATTTTTATAACGCACGACCTTGGAGTTATAGCTTCTATGGCCAGTCGGATAATGGTCATGTACGGTGGAAAACAGATGGAAATAGGCAGCTCAGACGATATCTTTTATTCCCCAATGCATCCCTACACAAACATGCTTTTGAAGAGTGTACCAAGAGTTGATAAAAAGCTGGATCGACTTGAACCAATACCAGGACAGCCCCCGCGGATGATTGATATACCAAAGGTGTGCCCATTCCTACCAAGATGCCCCAGGAGTGTTGACAAGTGCAGTAAAGACCTGCCAAAGCTTGAGATGGTATCTGAGGGTCACTACGTCCGCTGCTACAATCCCGTTGGAGGTGAAAAGCGATAGTGTCTACTGCGAATAATGAAATAATACTCAACGTTGTGGATCTGAAAAAGTACTTTCCTATAAAACAGGGGTTTCTGGTGAAAAAAACCGTCGCTCATGTCAAAGCTGTTGATGGGATAAGTTTTCACGTAGTTAAAGGGAAGACCTTTGCGTTAGTGGGGGAGTCTGGATGCGGGAAAACCACGGTGGCAAGAACAGTTCTCAGGGTACTGAATCCCACCTCCGGGAAGATCGTTTTTGAGAGCACGGATATATCGAACCTTCGTTACGCCCAACTGCTACCATTTCGTAGAAGAATGCAGATAGTCTTTCAAGATCCGATGGGATCACTGAATCCCAGAATGACCGTTGGTCAGATCGTTACAGAGCCAATGCTCTTTCACAAAGTCGTCAAGAACAAGAAGGAAGCTTACGAAAAAGCGGCTTCAATTCTTAACACAGTGGGTTTGAAGAGTTTTCACCTTGACAGATATCCACACCAGTTCAGCGGTGGGCAAAGACAGAGAATAGCCATTGCTCGTGCTGTATCCATAGAACCGGATTTCCTGATACTGGATGAGCCCACATCCGCGCTTGATGTTTCAGTTCAAGCGCAGATAATAAATCTTCTGTTGAAATTTCAACAAGAGTATGGATTCAGCTATTTGTTTATATCTCACGACCTCGGTCTGGTTCGTTTTATAAGTGACACTGTTGGTATAATGTACTTGGGGAGAATCGTCGAGCGCGGGGTAACGAATGAAGTTTTTGACAAACCTCTTCACCCTTACAGCCGAGCGCTTCTGTCTGCGTGCCCTGTGCCAGACCCGAGAGTGGAGCGAGGTAGACAGCGTATCATCTTGAAAGGCGGTGTTCCCAGTCCAATAGTGAGGCCACAAGGATGTTTCTTTCATCCAAGGTGTCCTTATAAAACTGATGTTTGTGAAAAAGAGTATCCGGAGTTCAGGGAAGTTTCAAAAAACCACTGGGTGGCATGCCACCTGGTGAAATAGGGGGTGTTTTT
>QNAO01000243.1 GCA_003641785.1 Thermotogae bacterium | reverse complement strand
TGTCTTTCAACAAGTATTTGACCCACTTTAGCGGTAGTTTTCCTCATCAAACTTTTTCTCATCTGTATCTCCTTTCGCTTATCTTAAGTTTGTTCACCTTGTCCCCGGCCTATTGTTGTTTTCCTTGTTTGCGGAACCACGTGCTAAACAGAGATCGTCTGCCACTTCTTCTAATAGATGAAACTGTAACAAACAAAAGCAGAGTGATGCCAACGACAAACTGCTGGTATTCAGCGGGTACTTCAAGGTAAATGAGTCCCCGCGTTATCACTTGCAGAAAGAACACACCTAAAATGGCTCCAACAACTGAACCTCTTCCACCGGTGATGGAAACTCCTCCTATTACTGCTGCTGCTATCACATATAATTCATCTCCTCTGAACAGTATTGGGTTAAAGAATCGGGTATATGAGCTTTGAATTACCCCGGCTATCGAAGCTAAGGCGCCGTTCAAGGCCAACGCTATCCATAAGATGTGCTTCACGTTGTATCCAGTTTGAACGGCGATCTCGCGATTTCCTCCCATTGCGTACAAGCCACGTCCAATAGTCGTATACTTGAGTAACCACCATATGAATATCACGATAACCAGCAAGTAAAGAATCGAGATGTGTAAACCTGTGGTGCCCACAACTGGGTCATGAACCGTTAACAGATAGCGGGAATAATAACCTACCAGTCCTTTTGGAAGCTTGAAGTTCATTGTGGGACTGATGAAATAAAGATTAAATCCATACCAAAACAGCCAGAATCCAAGCGAGACAGGAAAGACAGGCAATTTGAAATAACTGGAAACTATTCCAAGAGTTAGTCCGGCTAATGCACCGATTCCAGCAGCGATAATCAAATAGAGAGTTATACCACCTTGGTAACCGAAATGAAGCAAAAGAAAATGTGTTGCAAACGAACTCATTGCCGCCACAGAGACAAAGGAAATGTCAATCTCCCCGGAAACGAGAACAGGTAGTACACCAAGAGCCATGATGCAAACTGGCAAGGCACTTCTCACGATATCAAACAAAGTGGCAAGTGAAAAAAACGCTGGGTTTCTTGCTCCAATAATGATAAAGATCAGGGCCGTCAGAAGTCCCACGATCATCTCGTGTGTGATGAATGTCTTTTTCTTCTTCATTCGGCACTACGCTCCTTCCATGACATTTTCTTCGATCATTTGTCGGTACAAACCTTCTTCATCGATTTCTCCATACTCAAATTGCGCTGCTATTTTTCCATCTCTCATCAGCAGTATTCGATCACACGTTTGCAACAGCTCTGGAATATCATCTGACACCAAAATGATTCCTAAATCCTTCTCTTTTGTCATGTTTCTAATCAGCTTATGGATGTCGGCTTTTGAAACCACATCTATGCCTACAGTTGGTCCATTCAGTATGAGGAGTTTCAGTTTATCATCAGCAAGCCACTTTGCGATGACTACCCGTTGTTGATTTCCACCTGAGAGACTTTCAACTGGAGTTTCAAGTGATGGAGTTTTGACGTTAAGTTCCTTTATCCACCTTTGGCACACTTTGAGACCTGTTTCTCGCTTGAGAACACCGAACTTGGTGGCAATATAGTCAACGATTGCGGCAACGACGTTGTTCGCAACGGATTGCTTGGAGAACACTCCTTCGTTAACTCTGTCTTCCGGTACGTACCCAATCCCGTGCCTCATAGCATCTTGAATACTTCTTATTTGAATTTTTTTGCCTTCGAAATATATTTCACCCGATTCAGCCGGTAGGACGCCGAATAAGGAAAGCACTAACTCTCTTTGTCCAGATCCCAGTAAGCCTGTGATTCCCAGCACCTCACGTTGTTTGACACAGAACGATACGTTAGAAAAGTAAGGTAAAAGGGTCAAGTTTTTCACCTGCAAAAGCGGCAAATGACTCTCTTTTGTTTTTGTGAAAACTGATGAGGGCGTCTTAACTCTGCGTCCCGTCATATAAAATTCCATAGTCTTAAGATCCAATTTTTCCATACTCTGGTCCAGCACTTTTCTACCATCACGAAAAATTATTGTCCTGTCTGCTATCTCTTTGACTTCATGCAATTTGTGACTAACAAAAAGGACGGAAATTCCTTGATCCTTCAACTGCCTAATAACTTCAAACAGAGATTGGACTTCTTGACGTGTAAGAGCGGTTGTCGGTTCGTCCATGATTATGAAGCGGGCTCCATGAACAAGGGTTCTGGCAATAGCAACAATTTGTCGTTCCGCCGTAGAAAGGTCTTGAACCTCTGCATCAAGCGGAATGCGTGCCTTTATTCTATGAAGATTTTCCTCTGCTATGTGGTACAACTCTTGCCAGTTGACCAGTCTCTTCCCTTCAGATATGAGACTTGAAACAGCAACATTTTCCGCAACTGTCAAATTTGAAAAGAGAGAAAAATCCTGATAGATAACGTTGATACCTTCTTTTATAGATTGTATTGGGTTTAAGCGCTTGTAGTGACGATGGTCAATATATATGTCGCCCTTGTCAGGTACATAAACACCTGCCAAAATTTTGATCATGGTGGATTTTCCTGACCCATTCTCACCTATAAGGCCGATTATTTCTCCTTTTCTTACCTCGAAACTCACGTCGTTTAAAGCTACAACTCCGCCAAACCGCTTGCTAATATTCTCAACTCGCAGTAATTGATCTTCAGACATAAGGTTGTATTTCACCCCCGCAAGTCTTCCAAAAAAGTTAAGTGAGGAAAACCGCTTCCCAAGCTTCTTGATACCTCGGAGGCTTGAGAAAC
>QNAO01000242.1 GCA_003641785.1 Thermotogae bacterium | reverse complement strand
GAATAGATGATTGGAGGCGGATCCATATGAAGATGATAGGAATGATAAGCATCAAGTGTAGCATTATATTGGTGTTGTACTTAAGTATCTTCTTAGTCAAAGGAATCAGCTGT
Organism: Thermotogae bacterium; assembly: GCA_003641785.1. Taxonomy (GTDB): domain Bacteria; phylum Thermotogota; class Thermotogae; order Thermotogales; family DSM-5069; genus B6-G13. Next base: position 2,647 of record QNAO01000242.1, on the reverse strand, counting down.
GCTGAGGAAGCTAACTATCCCATAAAGGTAGAAATTATAGACAAAAACCAGGCAATATATGACACGCCGGAAAATACCCTTGCTGCCCTATGTTCTGCTTTGATAAAAGAAGATCTCAATTGGACTGATGAAACGTTAACTGAAGAATCATTAAAAGAACAGAAGAGGCTCTTTGAAAAAGCTGGAATTGATCCCAGAAAAATCTTTGAGTTGGAAAAGGGGGTAACTGATACTTACATAATTGATAGAATGGAATACAAGGACGCAGTTGTGTTGGTTATAGAAGATCACGATAAAGAGGGGAGTATAACGAAGATACCATTGACATTCGTGAGAGAAGGCGGAAAGTGGAAGCAGACCAATAAATTTGCCAGTGACGAGAATCTGTTGGAATATCTGAACTATATCAAACCCGAAGAAATCATATCCTCCGCTACAATGATACGTCCAAATAGATGGAATCTGAACTGGTATAATCGGATAAAAGAACACATAGAGGAAAAAGAATGGATCAAAGGCTTTGCTGAAAGGGTTTGTATCCTCTGCATGATAGGTAACCTCAAGGATAATGAAGGTAACTCACACAGTGTGGAAGAGATAGTGCCGGAGAAACTCCTTTTGAATTATTTGGTTCATCCTCAACCCTGGTGGTTTGGGCAGGGGGGGAAAATAGCTTTGATCGTTGATTTAAGAGAAGGCCGGGATCTCAGCAAAATCCGAGGCTTTAAAGACTGGCATAATAAGAATAAGTTCTCAAAAAAATACAAAGGCCCTGTGATGCTGGTCAGATTTAACAAGTTCAAGGCCATGGAGACTCTCTCGGAGATGATCCCTGGAGAGGAGTATGACATAATGGTCTCAGGAGAGCTAAAGGATGGGAAGCGGTTTAAAGGAAGCGCAAAGATCACCATAAAAGGATGGAAAGCCGAACACAGGTGGGACTTGAAAGATCCGGATTGGTTAAACTCGGATAAAGATATGGATAAATGGTGGAACAAAGAGAAGGACTTTGAGAGTTGGTGGGAAAAGATAAGAAAGAACCACAAGCGATGAACCTCGGCGTTCTGCACTCAACAGACATAAGGAGAAAATATGAATAATTTGTGGAAAATACTTAATGCACCTTTAGTAGTTGTATTGATAGCACTCGCAGCTTGGCCAATTTTAACAGTTCTTTCCGGCGGAATAGCTGTCAAACTTGGAATCGAGCAAATTTCTGAAGCTGTGAGTGAAGGAGTTATAGAACCATTTACAGAGATGGGGGTCGAGCAAGATGAAGAATTAAAAAAAGAAGCTATGGTGATAAATAAAATTGAAGTAAGCAATGTCGGCTTTGCACCAACTTCATGGGCTAAAAAAGTTAAAGTTATCGGTACACTCATTAATAATTCGAACCAAACAGTTAAGTCGATCAACATTACCGCATCATTTTATCAAGGTGACAAACTAGTAAATGTAAACGAAGAGTGGTTGTCACGAATAAAAGTCATAAAGCCAGGTACATCATCAGATTTTTCGTTCCAAGCAGATGTTGAAGAAGGTCAAGGTGCAAATAATTTGAAAGTTCAGATTAAAGTATCTGGCCTAGGGATATTATAGATCTTCGAAAATGAAATGAATCCGGCCTTGATTTCGCTGATGCCCTCCATCTGGCAACCAGCCAGCAACATTCCTCTTTTCTAACCTTTAACAAGCAAATTTATCCGCAAAAGGCCAAGGGCCTTTCCAACTGCCGCGTTAAGCGTCCCTGAGCCGATTAATAGCCAGCATCAACCCACGCTTTTCTGAAATTTCCCGACACGGTTCCACAACCGTGGCAAACAGAGCGGACCTGGCGCTTGTCATGTTTGCCCGGTCGTCAGATCTAAGTGGAAAAGGATGTTCATACCGCCGAGCGAACGTGAGGGAATATGAGAAAGACCCAAATATATTGTATAAATTGGCAACGTCCCCTATTATTCATTGACTTCTTTAAAAGAGGAATAGTGAAACAGGGGTGGCATACTTATGAAGGCAATAGAAGCTATTAGTATTAGGTGCGCTATTATATTAATCGTCTGTTCAGGCATCTTTTTTATCAGTGACATGGGCCGGGCAGCAGAGGGAAAATACCCCACAAAGGTAGAGATTATACAGAAAACCCAAGCAAGATACGATACTCCCGAAAATGCCTTTGCTGCTCTACGTTCTGCTTTGATAGAAGAGGATTTAGAGTGGGCTTATGAAACATTTACGGAAGAATCAGCAGAAGAACTCAAGAAGCTGTATGAAGAGGCAGGAATTGATCGCCAAAAAATTTTTGACTTAGAAAAAACAGTAAGAAATACTTTCATAGTTAACAAGATAGAATACAAGGACGCGGTACTGTTAGTTATTGAATATCACGACAAAGACGGATCTATCAAAAAAATACCAACAGCCTTTGTTAGAGAAGGTGAAAAGTGGAAAAATACCAATAAATTTGCCAGTGACGAGAATCTGTTGGAATATCTGGACTATATCAAACCCGAAGAAATCATATCCTCCGCTACAATGATACGTCCAAATAGATGGAATCTGAACTGGTATAACCGGATAAAAGAACACATGGAGGGAAAAAAATGGATCAAAGGCTTTGCTGAAAGGGTTTGTATCCTCTGTATGATAG
>QNAO01000241.1 GCA_003641785.1 Thermotogae bacterium | reverse complement strand
TCCTTGCAACTTCGGTTTCAAGTTGCGATTTGGTTTCTTGAAGTTCTCGCTGCTTTTCGAGGACTGTTGGATTGTTTTCCGTGTAGGTTTCTTTGAGACCCGCAATCTCCACCTGTAGATCTATGAGCTTTGATTTCAACTGAAGAACTATTGGATCGAAGGTAAGGCTGTCTCTTGCATCTTTCAGATCCTGCTCAAGGCCTTCAAGTTGGGCAGTGTAGAATTCCAGAGTTTTTTCTGACATATCAACCTGTATCTTCGCTTCTTCCAATTTGCTTGACGTGGTTGTCATCAGGTTTAAAATTGACTTTGCCTGAGTACCCGCATCATATATATTGGTTTCTTCCCTGAATTTTGTGAGAGCTTCTTCAGCCTTTTTCAAGTCCAGCTCAACTGCGGGAAGTTGTTCGTCAATAAACTGCTTTCTCAAAGTTATTTGCCTCTTTGCTATCGCTTCACTGAAATTCATGTAATTTTGTACTATTTCATTCACAACCTCTGAGGCTAATTTTGGATCCTCACAAGAGAACTTAACTTCTATAATATTACTGTCTTTTACCGGTGAAATAACAAGCAGCTCGTCCACAATAGTTGAGTACAAAGATATTTTCATGTCATCCATGGTTCTTCCTTCATTCAAAGCTGTTTCAAGATCTTTCTCATCTATGAGTTTGTGAACCAGAACCAGCTTTTCTATGACGCTCATTATGTTTGTTCTTGATTTCAAGATTTCAATTTCATCTTGCAAACCAGTCGGGGAAAACAGGGAACCAGACAAAATGCTTTCAACAGAAAGGCCGAGTCTGGGAGCTCCCCCACCTTGGACCTTGACTCTTGCCGTTGCTTCATACGTTGGTTCAGCAATGAAGAAAAGGTAGATCCCTGTTGCGACAACTGTCAGAATGAAAACTACCCAGAAGATCTTCATTCTTCTGCGAAATGCTAACAAAATATCTGCGAGAGTGAGTTCTCTTTCTGAGTCCAAGTGTAATCCTCCCTTATTTGCCATTTGGATTAGAATTTGGATTAGAATACTGTTTTTTGATTCTTTGTTCCATTTCTACAGCCTTTCTAATGTCTTGCAGTACCACAGCGCCAACTATTTTGCTCTGCTGATAGAAAATCTTTGTGTTGTCTTACCGATAAAATGGTAGTTCTGATTCATCACCCGCCGGGCCGTTCCCAATCATCACAAGTCTCATACTGTGCTTACACCTGCCTTGCTAAATATGTTATATCACAGATTCACTGATAATCGCTACCAAAAGAACTTACCTATATCAGCGAGTTGACTGCTTTATCTCTGGCCGTAGTTCTCCTTAAGCCACTTCACAGCCGCTTTTGCCTCCTCTTTGGGTATAGCATGAATAGGCTTTCCCGTTGACAGCGCTATTGTGAAGATTTTAGCGTTTCGCTCTACTATTTCACACATCTTAAAAGCAGATTCCAGCGACTCGGCTGTGCACACCAAACCGTGATTTGCCAGAATCACGGCTTTGGAATTTCTCAGAGCCTTTACCACATTTTCAGCGAGTTTCTCGCTGCCTGCGTTTGCATACTCGGCTACTGGTATAGTTTCACCAATCAGCAGAAGTGTTTCAGTTATACCGGCAAGAGGCGTTCTTATCAAGGACAAAGCGGTTGTGTACACAGAGTGAGTGTGAATAACAGCCCTGATACTGGGATATTCTTGATATATTCGGGTGTGCATCTTCCACTCTATTGAAGGTTTGAGTTCTCCATAAATGAGCCTTCCTGAAAGATCAACAATGGGAACATCCTGGGGTTTCATCACATCGTAGGGTACGCCACTTGGGCTGATCGCAAGAGCGTTTTCATCACCGATCCTCGCACTTATATTTCCAGATGTGCCGGCTACGTGTTGTGAGTTCAAAATCTTCATTCCATATTCGACTATCTGCTGCTGATAAGTTTTGTACACAATATCATCTCCTCATATCACGCGTTTGAGTCGCGATTCAATTTCACTGCTCAACTTTCTTGTGATCGCGAGGCGGTTGTATTCAAATGTTTTTCCAGCAGTTTGTAGGGATCACTTGAATACTCTGATTTCTCAAGATCGAGAATATCTATTCCCTTGCCAAAAGGGCATTTTTTCAAACAAACCCCGCAATCCGTACCCACCTTACGCCAAAATGTATAGCACTTTTCCTGATCAATACGCCATCTCAGCTCACCATCAATACACTCCGGCTCGCCTTCGGGTATAGCTCTTCCTGGACATGTTATGGCACACAACCTGCAAATACTGCAGAATCTGAATATGTCGACTTTCATTCTATCATCTGGAACTAATGGAATATCTGTTGTCACAACTCCAAGCCTTACCGAAGCACCGTAATGCGGAGTGATAATAAGCCCATGTCTTCCAATAACACCTATACCAGCATCCCAGGCAACCAGTGGAGTAACGACCAGATAGTTTGCATCCATATGAACTCGCGCTCTGTAGCCTAATTCTCGTATGAAGTAGGCGAGCTCCATTCCAATGACCGCTGCTTCTACGTACGCGCGTGAGCTTTCAATGATCTCTGGAGTTGTCGGGGCTTTTTCGACGGCTTCTCGCTTCATTTCTACAGTGAAAGCTATGCCGTACGGAAGAAACTCGTTGATCCTCTCACCGTAGTGTTCCAGGAGTCTTCCACGATGCGTGTAGTAATGATAGTCTTGCATTCTTGCAATTCCCACGTGTTTCGCACCATAGTACAGGGTAAGATCCTTGAGTCTTTGAGTGATCTCATCG
>QNAO01000240.1 GCA_003641785.1 Thermotogae bacterium | reverse complement strand
TCGGTGTGCGAACAGTTGAAACAAAGTAAAAAGATGGCCGCCGTAGGAACAGAACTGGAGGTTGCACGGCTCGCTGAATCGGTCCCCACATCTGCTCATGCTCTTCACTACGCACAGATTGTGCGAGATAAATCTATTCTCAGAAGCTTGATATCCACTGCGAGCGATATTGTTGAATCTGCATATAGTGAAGAAGAAGTGGATGAAATTTTGGACAGAGCAGAAAAGCAGGTATTCGAGATCGCTGAATCCAGAGCTTCGAAGACTTACCAGCATATCGGCGCCATAATGCACAACATTTTCGAAAAGCTGGAGTCAGTTCGCGAGAATCCCTCCTCTGTTGCGGAGCCAGGCGCTTTTGTAACCGGCATACCCACAGGCTTGAAGTCCCTGGATAAGCAAACAACAGGTTTCCACGAATCAGATCTCGTCATAGTGGCGGCAAGACCTTCTATGGGAAAAACAGCGCTCGCGCTCACAATAGCCCGCAATATGGCCATACGCTTCAATATCGGAGTCGGACTATTCAGTCTTGAAATGTCAAAGGAACAACTGGCACACAGACTTCTGTGTGCTGAATCATTCGTCGATCTCCACAAGCTGAGGACGGGCTTTCTTTCCGAGGAGGATTGGAAAAAACTGACCACGGGAGCTTCGATTCTCTACAAGGCAAATCTCATTGTTGATGACGAGCCCTCTCTCGATCCGAGAACACTCAGAGCAAAGGTCAGAAGAATGAAAAGAGAATACGGTGTGAGTGTGGTTTTCGTCGATTATCTTCAACTAATGCACGTGAAAAGATCCTCTGAGAGCAGACAGCAGGAGATCTCGGAGATATCACGCTCCTTGAAATTGCTTGCAAGAGAGCTTAACATTACGATAGTTGCACTTTCTCAGCTTTCACGTGCCGTAGAACAGCGTGAAGATAAAAGGCCAAGACTGAGTGATCTTAGAGAGTCAGGAGCCATCGAACAGGATGCCGACACTGTGATATTTATCTACAGAGATGAGTACTATCAGAGAACCGAGAAACTCTATGAACCTCATGAAGCAGAAGTGATAATAGGAAAGCAGAGAAACGGCCCTGTGGGAACCGTGAAGCTGATGTTTAATCCTAAGAACACCTCGTTTTTTGAGCAGGACTCAATAAGAGAGGTTTAACAATATGCCTGAAACACGGGTGGGATTTGGAACAGACAGGCACAGGTTTGCAACAAATCGTCCGTTGATAATTGGAGGCGTGAGGATAAAATCCGATTTAGGACTTGACGGACATTCTGATGCAGATGTGCTCTGTCACGCGATAATTGATGCTCTTATTGGGGCGTGCAAACTCGGTGATATCGGCGATTTCTTCCCAGAAACGGAAGAATACAAGGACGCTCAGAGTATTGCGCTTCTCAGAAAGACAGTCAATCTGGTCACAGATAAGGGTTGGAAAATCGTGAATATCGACGCGACGGTTGTCACAGGTTATGTAAAACTGTCTCCATATCGTCAGCAGATAGAAGAATCTCTTTCTTCAATTTTGGGAATACCAGCGGTCAACGTGAAGTTCAAGAGCGGCAATACTCTGGGCTTCGAATACAAGGAAGGCATTTCCGCGTGGGCTATATGCTTACTTTCAAGGTAATCTGCCTGTTGGAACCTCTTTTCCATCAAGAACTCTGTAAGCCTTCTCTATGAGCCACTCTTCGTTTGAGAACACAAGAACTCCATCTTTAGAAAATGGATCATTCACGCTCACTGAACGCTTGTTTTTGTTTAATAAAACAACGGCACCTTCGAGTAGCTGGCGTCTCAAAGAGTCGATATCTATCGTCTCAATCGGAGGAGGATCTACCAGTCGAGGCAGTTTACCCCTGATAACTCCCTGAGGTGTCGCAAAAGTTGTTGCATATCCCATTCTTTCTAATAGAAGAGCCTTACTCTCATCTTCTACATACGCTGGATACACCGCCTCTCTGCTGATCAACGATTTCACAATATTGGGATCTACTTCTCCTGTCGCATTCAAAAGAGGAACTACACCTCCACTGACTAACCCCTCTGCGAGATAGACGAGTACCTGAGCGGTAATGTAAGGTGACCTTGATATTTTTCCAAGAGGAGATTCATCATCTTGCTTCAATGTACTCATAGTACCAATCACACAGTACTCATATCCTCTGAGACGTGCAAGCATTGCGACTGCATATCCAACATCTCGAGCCAGTTCCAGATTTTGATTGCAACCCAAACTCAATAAAGAAACATCTTTCAGCAGTTGCTCCAGAGGTGCGGTCAAGATTTGAACATCTTCACTCAAAACTATCGAACATATCAAGAACAAAGATACCAGGACCACCTTCAATATTCGACGGCACAATCTTGTCAGCCACCTCCTTCAACGCGTCTGTAGCGTTATCAACAGCTACGCCAATTCCAGCTTCCTGAAGAAGCGGGATATCGTTGTCATTATCACCAAAAGCAACAATATCATTTGAATGCCAGCCATTATATCTTGAAAGCAGTTGAAGAGCCTTACCCTTATTGTATTCCTTTGGAACAAAGTCCAGATAAGTGTCAAAGGATTTGAAAATCGATAGATTGTGAAACTGTGATCTCATCTCCAAAGATATTTCGTTCAAAGTCCCAGGGTTGCCTATGGCCAGTATCTTGGTGGCACCGGTTTCAACTACCTTCAGCAGATCATCTACGAGCTTGAAAGGAACTTCAGAATGCTTAGCATAGCTTCTTATGTACTCGTTGTCTTCCTCGGAAATG
>QNAO01000239.1 GCA_003641785.1 Thermotogae bacterium | reverse complement strand
CATCACGTGATGCAAAAAAATTATAACATATTCGTGTTCCCATTTTCAAGAAAACGCGATCTTATTAACGCTTTTACAATAACAATACAGCAGCACATCAGCGATCGTTAAAAAAACGATCCTGTTTACGCAGCAATACGAATTTGAGCTGTGTTGTATCGTATTTAAAAACTTTAAAAACAATGCTTGACGCACATGAGTTATAGTGTTATAGTGATATAGAACACAACTACACAGGGGGTGCTTTCATCATGATACCCGTTACTCTTGTACTTGCACTGGTTTTCGCAGTGGCGGCGGCGATGTCTCACTCTTTCATACTTCTTTCGGCCATATTCGCTACTGCTTCCGTTGTTTGCTTTGCTTCGCTTTTCAAGAAAGGAAAAGTGGCGATACCACTACTATTTGTTATTTTCTTCATCATCCCTGTTAGCGTTTTCCGAGCTTCCAGTGATTGGATATTTCAGTGGTTTCCTTTCAATGGAAGCTTCGTGTCAGGCTGGTTTGAAAATGAAACAGTTCTTCCAGCAACCAAGCAAATTAGCGGTGTTGAGAAACTCGTAGTTAAGCTCAAAGGAGGCACAATTTTAGAGTTCAACGAGGAAAATGCGAACGAAATACGCGTTCCTTCAGAAGTCGAGGTAAATCGCTTTGGAAACACTATCGAGATCACAGGTGCACTTCCACCTCGCACTGTCGCCACAATAGAGATTGGTGCTATAGACGAAGTCGAAATTGATGGAAGTGGCGTTGTTATAAGAGGAACAGCTAAACTCAAGGATTCACTTGTTGTGGACGGCTCTGGAGTGGTGAGTGATGCTGATCTAAACACTCAAATCATACGGATTGACGGAAGCGGAGTTGTGATGAAGGGAGATATCAACTGCGATTTCTTCCAACTAAATGGTAGTGGAGCTGTCATTAAAACCCGTATTACTGCCGAAAGAGCTGAGATCGATAGCTCAGGAGCTGTACTTGACCTAAGAGTTCTGTACTGTCCAAGTCTATCGGTTTCAGGAAGTGGAATAAAGATCTCGGTTGAGTACCTTGAGGAATGGGAAGGTATCTGGTCTTTGAAGATTGATGGCGTTGCAGCCTCAATTTCTATAGACGTACCAGAGGGCTTAAGAGACAATTTAGACCTCGATCTTCGCGGTGTGAAAGCGGCAATAGATTGGAGATAGAAAGCATGGTGTACATTGATAGAACCCTTCCGATACCTGTTTACAAGCAAATAGAGCTCCAATTTAAAAAGGAAATGCTTTTGGGAAGGTTGAATAAAGGTGATCAGCTTCCTCCGGCTCGAGATCTTGCAAAAAGGCTTGGTGTAAATGTAAATACAGTCCTAAAGGCCTACGAGAAACTCGTTTCTGATCAGCTCGTCGAAGCGAAACACGGAATTGGTTTTTTTGTAAAGGTACATTATGACGAAGGCTCAAACATTGTCTCCCAAATAAGAAAGATAGCCACGATACTGAAAGAGAACGGTGTAGAGAGAGATTTAGGCATCATGTTACTTCAGGAGGTGTGGAGAAAATGAACGCTTTTTCACTGGTTATAAAAAAGGATTTTTTTGAAAAATCACTGGCAATAGCGATAGTGTTTTTCGCACTGCTATTGGGTGCCGGAGTTAGACCGTTCTTCCTGGTAATCCTCGCCGCAATACTGTTGGCGAAAGACCTTGAAAATGGAAAATACCGGATGATTCTCACCTTTCCGGTCAAAAGATGGCAGTTGCACGTTTCATGGTATTTTCTCGGCGTAGCGATTATAACAGTGTCAGTCATGGTTTCAGCCGGTGTGAGAGGAAGCTCCTCTTTTCTTGTTGATTGGGCAAAGTCCATTTCATACTTCGCGTTCATGTACGGACTCGCCTCAGTAACCGCTCAAAAAGGATTGGGAAACTTTTTGTTTCCTTTTTTGGTGTTTATCGTCGATGCGGGCTTGTCTGCTTCTTTGGTCTATTCGCGGTACAGCCTTTTGAATCACGCATCTGTTGTGCCTTACTTAGTTTCAGCAGGAATGTATTTTGTTTCGCTCTATGTCTTCAGTAAGGAGGGATCGGTATGATCGAGGTGAAAAATGTAGCTAAGTCCTTTGGAACTACCATAGCTTTGGTCGATGTATCCTTTTCTGTTGCTGAATCAAGCGTCTTTGTATTGATAGGCCCTAATGGAGCGGGGAAAACGACAGTTATGCGTTGTATGATAGGAGAACTTAAACCTGACAAAGGAAGTATATTTGTCAACTCCTCACCACTCAACATTGAAGCGAAAAAACACATGGCAATGATGCTTGAAGAAAGACAAGTATTCGACAAAATGACAGGAAGTGAACATGCCAAGGTATGGTCGATGATGTATAAGAGCTGGAACGACAGCAGATTCAAAGACCTCGTGCTTCACTTCAGACTGCCTATGGACAAAAGGGTTTCAGAGTACTCTATTGGCATGAAGACGCTCCTTTTCTTTATTTTGACGGTATCCACAGATTCCAAGATATTAATACTGGACGAACCCACCCAGCATCTTGATCCAGTTTGGAAAGATGATGTTCTTAGTATCATAAGATCGTACGCACAGTGCGGAAACACAATTATTCTTTCCACTCACCAGGTTGAAGAAGCTGAATTAATGGCAACACATTTCGCAATAATCAGATCTGGCAGGGTGCTTTATTCCGACGAACTGGACGCAGCAAAGGAAAACCACAGAGTGGTGAGGGTTGAAGAAATGGAAGAAGAACTGGAACAAATCACGGTTATGAACAATGAT
>QNAO01000238.1 GCA_003641785.1 Thermotogae bacterium | reverse complement strand
GTTGACTTCATGTGAGAAGCTCTCAGTGCCCTCTTAGTCCATGTTTTGATCTCATCTTCGTTGAGTTTCACCTGTACATGAAATCCCACTTTGAGAAGAAACTCTGAGATGTCTGATTGCAATACCCTGTACAACATTTCCACCTTTTGGGGAACTTCTTTTCTTGCAAGCTCGACAACATTGTGCAAAAAAGCAGCGTTTGCCTCGCCGTGTTTCACACTCTTGAAAGTGCTCAGTGGGTAACCCAGCGCATGAGCCATCGTTGTACCTGTCTGACTTATAACAATTCCCGCCATTGTCGAAGCTATCATCATATTTTCACGAAATTCCTTATTGTTTGGTTCGCTGAGCACGCGTGGTAGATAGTCTCTTATGATCTCGATTGATTTCAAAGCGATCGCATCGGAAATGAGTGAGGAGCGTTTTGATATAAATCCCTCTACTGCATGGCTCAAAGCATCAAGCCCTGTCGCTCTGGTCAGTTCCTCACTCATTGTTACAGTATATCTGTAATCAACAAAGGAAAATCTGGGGAAAATAGCAGTACTGGATAAACCTTTCTTGAAGCCTTCTCTATCTGTCAGCACCGAGTACTGCGTTGTTTCACTGCCGGTACCGGATGTTGTCGGTATAGTGCAAATTGGTAGTGCTTCGGAATACGTTTCGGAGCGGTACAGGTCCTCGACGTTCAAATTCTGATTCTTCAGCAGCACCGCTATTGCTTTGGAGGCATCCATGGGACTTCCTCCGCCCACTCCAACAACAAAATCTGTTTTCTCTTTTCTTGTCATTTCGACTGCCTCTTCGATCTGTTCAAACGTAGGATTCTCACCGATTTGATCCCATATAACGTATTCGATATCCAAAGACTCGAGGGCTTCAAGCAATTCTTGTAGAGATCCATTGGTCTTCGATGATGTTCTTCCAGTTACAACAAGGCATCGTTTTCCCAAGAGAGCAAGAGAGTGTTTCTCTTTGTCTAACACATGTTCACCAAAAAAGATTTTCGTGGGTGAATGAAAGCTCCACACGATAACCCCTCCTTGCCCATTTACAGAATCATTTCTCTTTTGTGCTTCTGGGTTAGATTGTGAGCAATTCTCAATGGTTCTGGAATTTTATATTTTGTAGTGCATCGAAATGTCAAATCGAGACTTGAGTCTAAGTCTGATAAATGCCCAGGTGACACAAAAACAGGAGAAACGTCGTCTCTTGTGACAACCGCAGCACCTAAAATGTTCCCTCTTGAGTCGGTAACATAGGAAAAATTTCCCTTTTTGAGAGAAGGTTTTTCATATTTCCCGTAGAGGTGAGATTTGGCAACTCCCACCGTAGGTAGGTCTATGAACAGCCCCAGATGACATGCAATGCCAAGACCTCTTGGATGTGCTGTACCGTGTCCATCAAACATAACTACATCGGGCTTAAGACTCACTTTTTCCCACGCTTTTAGAAAAGCTGGACCCTCCCTGAATGTAAGAAAACCGGGAATATATGGAAACCTTATCTCCGTTACCTCGACAGCAGTTTCCACTACCTCAAATTTGGTGATATCGAGTGTTACGATAACTGCGATTCCAATATGCTTTTTCGGAAAAGAAAGATCAACTCCAGAGACGAATCTTGCACAAGTGATCGGAACGAATTTCAGCTTTTTTTTGAGAATTCTTTGAATATCTGCTGCCGATTTCAAAGGCAGATTCCATTCATGAAGGTGTTTGTAATACATAGTCACTCATTCACCAAGATCACGGCATCGAATGGAAATTGCGGATATATCCTATTTTCAGCAAGCTTTTGGATGATCTGGTAATAATCAGTGATCCACTCCATTTCGCTTACCGTTCTGTAATTGAAATTTCTATCTGAATAGACATTGTTGAGCGTTTTTTTCACGAGCTCCTTTGTAATACTGCTTTTTTTCAAAATTAGTGCTTCATTACTGTTGTACGGGAGCCCAATGTCCTCCCAAACAATGAGACCTGGCAAAAAGCCTACAGTAGATTTCCACGCACTTTGAGTTTTAGTTATGAAAAGCCTATTCTTCTGTTTAGAACAGTTTATTACAAGAATATTTAGTTGAGGTGGGGTTGTCTTTACAACGGGCTTTGCCAGCACATCAATGTATTGTTCTATTCTGCTCTCGTCAACTACAATGCTTCCATCCTGCGCAACCATGTATGGAAAAGATAAGAAACCAAGAGAGAGATTCTTTCGAATTCTGGAAAACATGTATACGATTTCTCCCAAATTGAGGTTCATTTCAAGTTGCTTTCTGATCCTGGAAAACAGTGTTGCCAGGTCAAGTACGCTCATTTTTCTCGCTCTTTCAAGGAGCTTTGCTATCACTTCCTTTTGCCTTTCCATGCGAGATATATCTCCGAGAGCGTCTCTTCTGTATCTGACATAAGCCAAAAGCTGTTCACCATCCATCAAGTGAATGCCCGGCTCAAAATCTATCGACAGATCTTGTGCTGTATCGTAATACTTCATCGGTTCGGTTATCTGAATCTCCACGGGACCCAGTTTGTCGCCAAGGTACTTGAAAATATCGTAGTTCACGATAGCGTGTCCGTTGACACGAAGGTGCAGAAGATTTCCAATGGCATTTTTCAGCCCTCCGATGCCTTCTCTTTCATATATGGAGTTTATCTTGCTTCCATTGTAGATCAGGTCTCTGGGTATATTTGTTACTATCACATATCCTGAAAGATGATCTATCGCAGCGATAGCGATTACATCTGTTCTAACAGTTGACTCAATCACCGCATCTGTTCCAACTATGAGCAAGTAGTATGGGTTCAC
>QNAO01000237.1 GCA_003641785.1 Thermotogae bacterium | reverse complement strand
CTCTTCAGCTTTTCTTCACAGGAAATATCGAAACCTGTATCGGTATTCACCAGTCTTTCATAAATATTCAGCCAGTGTCTGTCCATCAATACTCACCCCTCGCTCAAAGTCCAAGTTCTTCAGTTACAAGCACAACAGTAATTCGCCCCGATGTTCTTGTACTGCTCTCAAGAATGAGGAGATTCTGGCAAATCCTTTGATCCGAATCACAATCACAGCAAAAACCAGTTTGGGCACACGGAGTTGACAAGTTGAGTCTCTTTGCATTCATTGGAGCAATATAACGAATTCTTTCGCGAGCTGCGTTGAGATCCTTGACCACTTTGTTGACACTCACCACAATCAACACATTCTTAGGACCATAACTCACAGCTGCAACACGATTACCCACACCATCCATGAAAACGAGTTCCCCATTCTCAGTAACGGCATTGGCACTGCACAGGTAATAATCACAGTAGAAAGTTTCTCGTTGGAGTTTCTCAATATCAGTGGAAGCCTCATATCTATCGAGAAACCGGTACTTTCCACTTCTGAGAAGATCCAGAATTCCACATTCTTGTAATGTCAGGGATCCACCAGAACTCACTGTGGAGCCCTCGGGAATTAAGCTCTCAACAAGAGCCCTAACTTCATCACGATTCGAAACAATATACGTGTCATAACCTTTCTTTTTCAGAACAGAAGATATCTTACTTGAAATATTTTCATACTTGAACAGGTATAGTTTTTCTCTCATTCCAACTCCTCCCAAAAATAGTTCTAACAATTAGTATACACTTTAAGCTGATGTCTTGCGGATCATGTGCTATTGTGATATAAATTAATAGCAGACAACAGGATGTGAGTCTGAGATTTAGGAGAGGTGGCCGAGCGGTCTAAGGCGCACGCCTGGAGAGCGTGTGGTGAGCAAAACTCACCCGTGGGTTCAAATCCCACCCTCTCCGCCAGTTCTACCGGGACAGATTCGTCCCGGTTTTTCAGTAAGGGAGGCAAAGCGGTGAGGCAACTCGCTGAGCAACTCAAACCTATCTTTGAGAAGATGTTACAAAAGGAAGGATTTGAGCTTTTCGATATTGTCTTTAGAAAAGAGAACAGACGATGGGTACTGAGGATTGTGATAGACAATCCCACAGGATATGTAAGCCTCAAAGATTGCGAATTTATATCCAGTAAGATCGGAGAATATCTTGACTCCGAGGACCTGATTACTCATAGTTACGTGCTGGAGGTATCCTCACCGGGATTAGATAGGCCTCTTCGTGGAATGCCTGACTACGAGAGATTTAAAGGAAGACTCGCTAAATTCTGGTTGAACGACGGAAGGGTAATAGTAGGTAGAATAAAGGAAGTTCACGAAAAGAGCCTTACACTCGAATCCAATGGGAATGATATATGTTTTCAGGCGGATCGGGTGAAGAGATCCAGACTTGAAGTTGAGTTTTAGGAGGTGATTCATATGAATCTTGGTTTGCTGGAAGCTCTCGACCAGCTTGAAGAAGAAAAGGGAATACCCAAGGAGGAGGTCATAGAAATTTTAGAACGAGCTTTAGTCAGCGCTTACAAAAAGAACTTTGGTAGCGTGAAGAACGTTGAGATAAAGATAGACAAAATGACCGGAGACATACAGCTTTTTCAGGTTCTTGAAGTCGTCGAAAATGTAGAAGATCCTGTAACACAAATCTCTCTGAAAGATGCCAAGAAAATCAGCGCGACTGCGGATCTGGGTGAAACCGTTCTCAAGAAAATGAACGCCAAGAACTTCGGCAGAATCGCTGCACAGACCGCAAAACAGGTACTCGTTCAGAAGATACGCGAGCTTGAGAAAGAGAAACAGTACGAACACTACTCTGAACTCATATCGAAGGTGACCACCGCAGAGGTGATTAGAGTCACCCCCGAATGGGCGGATGTTAGAATAGGCAAACTGGAAACAAGGTTGCCAAGGAAAGAATGGATAGAGGGTGAAGCTCTGAAGCGAGGAGATCTTATAAAGGTGTACGTGATAGATGTGAGAAAAGATAGAAAGGGCCCCAAAATTCTTATAAGCAGGGCTGTCCCTGAGTTTATCATAGGTCTTCTTAAACTCGAGATTCCAGAAGTAGAAAACGGTATAGTTGTGGTCAAAGAGATAGCCAGAGAGCCAGGTGTGAGAACCAAAGTTGCCGTAGCATCCACAGATCCCCGCGTGGATCCAGTTGGGGCCTGTATAGGCGAGGGAGGCCAGAGGATATCGGCCGTCTTAAAGGAAATGCGGGGAGAAAAAATCGACGTGTTCAAGTGGTCTGATGACCCAAGACAACTCATTGCTAACTCACTGGCTCCCGCTTCGGTAACGAGCGTGGAAATACTGGACTCAGAAAGAAAGGCTGTCAGAATACTTGTTCCACCAACACAGCTTTCATTGGCTATTGGAAAGGGTGGACAAAACGCCAGACTTGCCGCAAAATTAACAGGATGGAAAATAGACATCAAGCCTGTTATGAATACATAATACATCGGTAACCATTTTGTAATATCAAACTGCTTTCATGGAGCTTGAGCGAACAGTACCGAGGAATTTCAGAAAGGAGGAAACACATGATTTACGAAGCTCTACGTAAGGAATTACGCGCAAAAAGGTACAGAATGACCGCCCAGAGAGAAATTGTCCTTAGAGTTTTCGTCAATTCTGGTGGAAAGCATTTAGGCGCCGAGGATGTCTACAGACATCTCGTGGCAAGAAAGTATAAGATCAGCAAAGCGACTGTTTACAGGAGCGTAGAACTTCTGAGCAAACTCGGATTTCTTCGTAGACTTGAGTTTGG
>QNAO01000236.1 GCA_003641785.1 Thermotogae bacterium | reverse complement strand
TTAACCACCGGCGGCAGTTGCCTGGAGCTTGCGGAACACCCCAGGGTGCCATGACCTGGATAACTATTGCTTACCTACAGTAAGCCCCTGGTCAACTATCTTGCTTACGCAAGCCCCTTCCTGAGCATCAGCGAAGGGAAGGGGTAGTTGACTCTTTCACCCACCGCAGAGATCTTGAAACAGCTTTCTTCCAGTTGCGGTACAGATCTTCTCGCTCATCTTGTCCTATCGCCGGCACAAATCTTCTGTTCACTCGACGCTGGTTTTTCAACTGCTTAATGTCTTTCCAATAGCCGACAGCCAATCCGGCAAGGTAAGCTGCGCCAAGTGCCGTGGTTTCGTTCACTTCTGGCCTTTCAACAGGCACACCGAGAATATCCGCCTGAAACTGCATTAAGAAATCGTTTGCTGAAGCTCCTCCATCTGCTTTAAGAGTGTGAAAATCTATGCCTGATTCTTTTGACATAACTTCCACAACATCTCTTGTCTGGTATGCAATAGATTCAAGAGCGGCTCGCACGACGTGTTCTTTTGTTGTTCCCCGTGTTATCCCCACAATCGTGCCGCGGGCGTACATATCCCAATAAGGTGCTCCAAGCCCAACGAAGGCAGGAACAAAATACACACCCGCTGAATCTGGGACACTTGAAGCCAAATACTCTGTATCTGAAGGTTTTTCAATGATTTTCAAACCATCTCTGAGCCACTGCACCACCGCGCCCGCCACGAAAACACTTCCCTCAAGGGCGTAGCAAACTTGTTCCTTCCCCAGTGACCAAGCCATGGTTGTGAGCAATCCAGAGTGTGATTGTATCGCCTTTGTGCCCGTGTTCATTAAGATGAAGGATCCCGTGCCGTACGTGTTCTTAACCGATCCTGGCTCGAAGCAGGTTTGACCAAAGAGCGCCGCCTGCTGGTCTCCAGCGACTCCGGCTATGGGTATTTCATCGCCGAAGATTTCCTTTGCCGTGTATCCGTAAACGAAGCTCGATGAGTTAACACGAGGAAGCATAACCTTGGGCACCTTGAACACTTCGAGCAAATCCTCATCCCATTGAAGCGTGTGAATGTTGAAAAGCATTGTTCTTGAAGCGTTTGAGCAGTCTGTCGCGTGCACCTTTCCATTTGTCAGGTTCCAGATCAACCAGCTATCCACAGTGCCAAACAAAAGATCTCCGTCTTCTGCCTTTTTTCTAACTCCCTCCAAATTGCTCAGAATCCAGCTCAGCTTGGTGGACGAGAAGTATGCGTCAACAACAAGCCCCGTTTTTCTCCGTATTTCAGGTTCGAGCCCGGCTTTTCGCAGATCATCGCAAATGTCGGATGTCCTTCTGCACTGCCATACAATGGCATTGTGCACAGGCTTGCCCGTTTTTCTATCCCAGACAATCGTTGTCTCTCTTTGATTCGCGATGGCAATCGCGGCTATTTGGTTAGGTTCAATAGAAGCTCTTCTAAGAGCCTTCTTTGCCACGCTTATTTGTGATTCTAATATGTCTATCGGATCATGCTCCACCCATCCGGGTTTTGGATATATCTGCGGAAATTCCTGATTAACCGAGCAAACAGGTAACCCGCCACGGTCAAAAATTATCGCCCGCGAACTCGTTGTACCCTGATCAAGTGCGAGTATATACTTCTCTGCCATCTTTAGCACCCCCCACAAAAGAACAGATGAGAACAGCGCATCTATGAACATTTCACCGTATATGTTAACAGATTTTCTACAAAAAAAGCGGGCTCTACAACCCGCTGAAAGAATGGCACTCTTATTTTTCAGTGCGTTTCAAAGGACCAGATAGGTCCTTCTGTTATACCGCCTTTTCCGTCTCGAGCGGTGATTCTCCAGTAGTAGGTGGCTCCCGGATCTAATGGTTCTAAATCATAAGTGTTAGATGTGTGCCCCAACGCGATACATGGTGGATCGCTTTCGATACCAAAATGAACATCATAGACGAGTTCGTCGCCGTCGTTATCGGAGCAGTCCCAAGATAGAATCACGTTGCTACCATCAACAGACGAAGCATCTGTTGGATTCGGATTTGATGGCTGTTCTGGGTTATGAGTAACTGTGAAGTTACACACAGGTCCTTCAGTTTCATTTCCATGATCATCTTTCGCCACTATCTTCCAGTAATATGTTCTTCCCTCTCCCACGGGATCTATGATGAAACGGTAGTAGTTGCCGGTGATGTTCTGCTGACGTAGAGCGGGATCTGGCGACGTGTCAAAGTATACGTCGTAGCTGATAGGATCACCGTCTGGATCGTAACAAGACCACGACAGAGGTACGTTCAACGAAACACCAACCGCGTTGTTCTCAGGTTGTGGATCGTATGGAACTGCAGGTGGTAGATTTTCCACTGTTGTGAAACTCCACACAGAGCTTGTAAATGATCCGCCAAGTCCGTCTTTCGCAATTATTTTCCAGTAATAAGTAGTTGAATACTCGAGCATTGGTAAATCGTATATCTTCGATGGGTAGTTTTCTTCAAGAAGCGGTGGATTTGGACTTTCTCCGAAATACACATCGAAAACAATACCTTGCTGTTCCAAACAATTCCACGAGATATCCGCATTAATGGGAACGTCTGCGGCACCGTCATTGGGATTAGGATCATTGGCTTCGAGAGAAATAGGATCGGTTTTTGTTGCAAAACTCCACACAGGTCCTTCAGTTTCGCCTCCATTACCATCCTTCGCTGTTATCTTCCAGTAATATGTGGCCGAATAACTGAGTGAAGAAACACTGTAACTCGCATTCGCCTGATCCGAAGAAACGAGCCCTGGATTCGGATCTTGTCCAAAGTACACATC
>QNAO01000235.1 GCA_003641785.1 Thermotogae bacterium | reverse complement strand
TCTTTTCTCCACGGCAGAAAACCTTCAATGGGAAATGTCGCGTTAACAAGGCTCCCTGTGAGTTTCAGTTGCAAAAAATCGCTCGGCTGCAAAAGAAAGACGCGTCTACCAATATGCTCTTTCAGCCATTGAAGCTTCAACAGTACAGATTTTTCCTGCTCATCAATGCTGTTATCTTCCTTCAGTTCGTCTGACAGTTCACTTTTTCTTTTATCAAGCCATGTAATCGCGTGTCCATGTGGTGAGCCATTTTCATTGACGGCGACAATCGTTGGTCCCTGACCTGTAATGCTCATGGAACAAATCCGATCTCTAATCTGCTCATCAATGTCAAGAAACGCTTTCGTTACGGCACGCCACCAATTCTCGGGATTCACCTCATGAATTCCATTTTTCACAACAGCAGAACAGCGAACCTGACGAAGGCAAACACGAGAGCCATCTTCATCAAAGACAGCAACTTTTGTGTTAGTGGTACCAACATCAATAGCGGCAAATAGCTCAGACAACACCGGCGTCTCCCCTTCTCTTATGATTAAGAATCTGCTCAAATTCCCGGTAAGCTCTACTGAATTTAGTTTTATCAATTTCCATCATTTTCAAAACAAGCATATCAACGACAAACATCTGAACATATCGAGTCAAAAATCCACCTTCCGGAAGAACCTTTGTCCGCGTGTACGTTGGCAAAACAATGTCCGCTTCCTGGACAATTGCTGAATCAGGTGGAGCCACAGCGATCACCACTGCACCAGAATGTCTTGCGTATCGCATTGAATCCAAAAGATCTCTCGAAGAATGACTACTCGAAATAGCTATAGAACACCCTTCTTTACCAATACGTGAAGCAGATATACTTTGAAGAAAAGGATTGTGAAAACAATTGACTTGATAGCCAAATTCTTTGAGTTTGAGAAACAGATCGTTGGCGGCTACAGAATCGAATCCAAAAGCAAGGATATCCACCACATTTGATCTTGTCACAACCTGTGCAGCTTTTGTCAACTCAGATTCATCTATTAACGACAGAGCTTCTCGAACATTAGCAAAGACAAATGTGGCCAAGTCTGACGAAATATCTGCAACACGATTCATGTCCACTTTCATAGATTTCATCAATTCCATTTCCTGAGCAACGGCGATTTTTAACGATTTAAACCCGGGAAACCCCATTTTCTTGCAAAACTCTACGACAGTTGAAGGCGCTGTACCGGTTTCCCTCGATACCTGCACAATGCTCATATTTATCAAGCGATGGGGATTATCTTGCAAAAACTGCGCCACTCTCATTTGGGCTCGCTTGAGGTAAGGAGCTACATCCTTCAAACTCTGAAACACACTTTTCCGGTTAGTCATGTTTCACCTGCTTTCTCATGGCATATACAACCATTGACGTTAGAGTAACGAAGAACGGTATCGTAAGCAACAGATCAGCGGATAAATTCGTTACTGCCTGTAATAGGTTCGACAAAGCGGAAGCCGCTCCAAAAATAAGGGAGGCCACAAGAACTCCCAGGGGATTTCCTCGCCCCAAAACAACAGCTACCAAAGCTATCCATCCTCGTCCACTGCTCATCCCACCGACAAAAACCCTCATAGGAAGCGATAACGCAGCACCTGCGAGTCCGCAAAAGACTCCACTCAGCAAAAATGAAAGCACTATGTGTTTCTCTACAGATATACCAACACTCCTTGCAGTCTCTGGATTTTTACCCACTGTTTGCAGATGATAACCATAGGGAGTTTTGAATACCACGAAATAAGTGATTATAACAAGGGCAAAAGCGAGATACTCTAAAATATTGTATCCACTCAGTGCCCTGCCCAACAGGGGTAGATCGTTCAGCAGAGGTATCTGAAGTCTGCTCAAAGGCTCGAAACTTGTAAACGTTACTGTACCCTTGCTTCCAAGCAGCGTACTGCTGAGGAACACCGTCAGTCCCGCACTCATGAGATTCGTCGCCAATCCAGCAACAAATATATTCGCTCTGAGTTTGATCCCAAGAAAAGCTGTTATTCCTGCGAAAGCTGTGGATATCGCTATGCCACTCAAAACACCGACTACAACGCTGCCAGTCATATCCGCAGCGAGTACCGAAAAGAAGCAAGAAGACAACATCATACCTTCTAATCCTATGTTCAATATTCCCGACAGATCTGTGAAAAGGCCGCCAAGCGCTGCTAAAAGTATTGGGACTGTCATCGAAACAACCGTGTGAATGAATTCTCCTATCATGTTGTTTTCGCTCTCCCACGTTTCTCGAGGAAGAAAGCAAGTCCTTCTGCCGTTACAAGATAGAACACACTTGCCTGTATTACACGAGCCACCTCAGGTGTGATATCAGACATTAAGGCTCCAACTTGAGCTCCACTCTCCAAATAGGAGAAAAACAAAGCAGATGGAATTACAAGAAGTGGATTGTTTCTTGCTATAAGCGCGACCGCAATTCCATTCCAGCCGTATCCATAGGAGAATCCCTTTATCATGCGACCATGAATTCCCAGTACATCAATTATTCCCCCAAGTGCTGCCAGTCCTCCACTCAGAAACATAGCAGTAATCCACGTCTTTCTCACATCTATTCCTCCATACGACGCGAAGAACTGACTGCGGCCTGTGATTCTAAGCTCGTAACCCCAGGTGTGGCGAGAAAATATTAAATGCATCACCACAGAAATGGCGATAGCGAACAGTAGCCCCGAATGAAGCGATGATGGAAGCATGAGTTTTGAAAACATCAGTTTTTCGCTGACATATGGAGAAGCTGCGAGACCTGCTGAGGGATCTGTGAAAGGCCCGGCGAGAAAGAAATTCACT
>QNAO01000234.1 GCA_003641785.1 Thermotogae bacterium | reverse complement strand
GTTTGGAAGAAGAGCTTTCAAAGGTTGGACACAGGTACCCATCTGCGAGGGCTCGATTTATATTTGAGAACAGAAAATTGTTTGGACATCTCAAAGATGTGATATCACTTGAAACTGATCAAGCTCGAGATTTTTTGGTAAAGGAAGCGAAAGGAATCGGCTGGAAAGAGTCCAGTCATTTTCTGAGAAATGTTGGTCATGAGGATGTGGCGATACTTGACAGACACGTTGTGAGATTGATGGTGAGGTACAACATAACAAGTGAGATACCGAAGTCATGGAGTGAGAAAAAGTATATCTTCTATGAGAGTTTGCTTAGAAAGCAAAGCGAGGAATTCGGAGAACCCCTGGGCAAGTTTGATCTCTATCTATGGTATTTTGTGAAGGGCAGAGTTGACAAGTAAGGAGGTGTGTGACTTGAGAGTTAGATTCGCTCCAAGTCCTACAGGTTATCTACACGTGGGTGGCGCGAGAACAGCGCTTTTCAACTATCTTTTGGCAAGGCGATTCAACGGTGTCTATGTCTTGCGAATAGAGGACACAGATGTTGCGCGTTCCGATAAGACTTTCGAAATGAACCTGATGGAAACTCTGAAATGGCTGGGTCTTCACTGGGATGAAGGACCTGATAAAGGTGGAAGTTACGGGCCGTACAGGCAAAGCGAGAGACTGAGAATCTATCGAGAATATGCAGAAACACTTATCAAGGAAGGCAAGGCTTACAGGGTGTATGCCTATCCAAAGGAGATCGAAGCTCTCAGAGAAAAGATGATTAACAATGGTGTGGCTCCTCATTATAACCGAGAGATGCTGGAAGCTTTCTCAACAGAAAAGAGACGGGCTGAATACAAAGAGAAGGGCTTACAGCCAGCGGTATACTTTTCTATGCCGCGAAAACAATTCTTTCTCAAAGATATGGTTAAAGGGGAAATTGTTTTCTCTGAAGGATCAGTAGGGGACTTTGTACTCCTCAGAAGCAGTGGAATACCAACCTATAATTTCGCGTGTGTTGTGGATGACACCCTTATGAAAATAACGCATGTGATTCGAGGTGATGATCATCTCTCAAACACGGTCAAGCAGCTTGCAATTTACGAAGCCCTTGGTGCGAATCCCCCGCAATTTGGGCACGTTTCAACTATTTTGGGACCGGATGGGAAAAAGTTAAGTAAAAGGCATGGTTCCACCTCTGTGGAGGAATATCGATCCAGGGGATACCTTTCAGAAGCTGTCGTGAACTATCTGGCTCTCCTCGGTTGGTCCTCTCCTGACGCCAAAGAAATCATGTCTATAGACGAAATGATCAGCAAGTTTTCACTCGATAGATTTAGCAAAAATCCCGCTATTTTTGATCCTAAGAAGCTCAAGTGGATGAATAGCCACTACATCAGGGCGATGAAGCCTGGTGAGCTACTGCTAAGATTGAAACCTTACATTGAGCAGTGTGATTACGAGGTGAAACATGAAAACCTTGAAGGTATCATCGAAGTTGTTAAAGAGCGCATCCACGTTCTCACAGATTTCTGTGAGGCGGCGGAGATTTTCTTCAAAAAGCCGTCTCAGCTACCGGATATCAATTCGGAGCTGATCTCTGTGTTTCTCAACTGCGCTGATCGGCTTCAG
This sequence comes from Thermotogae bacterium, assembly GCA_003641785.1. Classification (GTDB taxonomy): domain Bacteria; phylum Thermotogota; class Thermotogae; order Thermotogales; family DSM-5069; genus B6-G13. Next base: position 1,196 of record QNAO01000234.1, on the reverse strand, counting down.
AAACTTCAAAATTGGGAGAAGATGAATATAATTAAAGTATTCAAAGAAGTTTTGAAACACCATAAAGTTAAGAGAAAAGAATTCTACTCAACTTTGAGAGTGTTACTCACAGGAAAGAATGAAGGCCCAGAACTCGCTGACGTGGTGTGTCTTTTGGGAAGGGATGAAGTTGTGAGCAGAGTCCGCGCCATAGGGAGAGGTGAACAATGCTCAGAATAAGAAACACACTCACGGGAGCGCTTGAGGAGTTCAAGCCAGACGATCCTGAAAGGGTAAGAATATACGTCTGTGGACCAACTGTTTACGGGCTGATTCATGTTGGAAATTCCAGGCCAATCATCGTGTTTGACGCGTTTAGAAGGTATCTGGAGTATCGAGGTTACAAAGTCTGGATGGTTCAGAATTTCACTGATATCGACGACAAAATCATAAACAGAGCGAATGAATGGGAAGTTGATTTCAAAGATGTTGCGGAAACTTTTATATCAGAGTACTATAGAGATATCGATAGTCTGGGTGTGAGACAGCCGAACTTCAGTCCAAAGACATCTGATTTCGTGAAAGATATCGTTGAAGCAATTGAGGTTCTGATCGAAAAGGGATACGCCTATGTTTCGCAGGGTGATGTGTATTTCAGCGTTAGAAAATTTGAACGATACGGTGAACTGTCGCACAGAAATCTCGACGAGATGCGTTCTGGAGCGCGAATCGAGATCAGCGACAAGAAAAAAGATCCAATGGATTTCGCTTTGTGGAAATCTTCGAAAGGAAACGAACCATACTGGGAGAGCCCCTGGGGAAGGGGCAGGCCCGGCTGGCACATCGAGTGTTCAGTGATGTCCACAAAGCTGCTTGGTTCAACCCTTGATATACATGCCGGTGGAGAAGATCTGATCTTTCCTCATCATGAAAACGAGCGTGCTCAAAGTGAAGCTTTGACAGGAAAAACATTTGTCAAATACTGGATGCACAACGGGATGATACGATTCTCCGGTGACAAGATGAGCAAATCGGTGGGGAATATCTTTACACTGCGTGAGGCTGTGAAACGATTTGGCAGAGACGCGTTGAAATATTTCTTTCTATCCAAACATTACAGAAGCCCCATTGAATTTTCCCAAGAAGCGATGGCGGCGAGTGTTTCAGCGTCCAGGAAAATCCAGCAAGCCTTTAAACGTTTCGAATCAAGGCATGAG
>QNAO01000233.1 GCA_003641785.1 Thermotogae bacterium | reverse complement strand
TCAAGAACAGCTCTGACTTTCTTGGCTATCATTTCGTCATCCTCACCGAAAATGTGCCTTCTTTCCGAATGACCCACGATAACGTATTCAACACCGATCTGCTTCAGCATTTCAACACTAATTTCTCCCGTGTAAGCTCCGGCTCTTTCGTAATGAACATTTTGAGCTCCAACAGATATTTTCGAACCCCGCAGGACTTCTGCAACTTCAATCAACGCCGTAAAACTTGGACAGACGATCACCTTGAAACCTTTGATTGGCATTGCGAGCAGAGTGTTTGCAAAGAACTTGGCTTCACGAGGTGTTTTGTGCATTTTCCAGTTCCCTGCAAGGATCATCCTACGTGTTTTTTTTTATCTGCTATGCTTCTAATGCCGGGGAGTTCCTTACCCTCGAGAAATTCCAGTGATGCTCCTCCACCCGTTGAAACATGAGAGTAAGAGGATTTAAGACCGAATTTTGAAACAGCTGCCGCGCTGTCTCCACCGCCTATGACCGTTGTTGCACTGAGGTTAGCGATCGCCTCAGCGATCGATTTCGTGCCTTGTGAAAAGTCATCGATCTCGAACACTCCCATAGGTCCATTCCAAACAACAGTTTTCGCGGACCGCAGTGCTTCAGAAAAGAGTTCGACTGTTTTCGGTCCTATATCGAGTCCCATCCAGCCCTCTGGTATTCCGTCTTCTATTTCGACAACTTTCTTTTCAACACCGGATTCTATCTTCTGTGCGATCACAGTGTCGACAGGTAGTATGAAATCAACCTTCTTTTCTGAAGCCTTGTTCAAGATGGATTTCGCGAGCTCGATCTTGTCTTCTTCAACAAGGGAAGAACCCACCTGGTAACCCTTCGCCTTAAGGAAGGTGAACATCATAGCTCCACCAATTAGTACCTTGTCCGCTTTCTCAAGAAGATGGGTTATAACACCAATTTTGTCGGATACCTTCACTCCACCCAGAACAACTACATAGGGATGGTCAGGTTCATATGTAACCTTTCCGAGGAACTCTATTTCCTTCTCCATAAGAAAACCAGCGACACTCGGTATGAAGTTAGCAATTCCCACATTAGAAGCATGTGCCCTGTGTGCTGTTCCGAAAGCATCGTTGACGTGTATATCAGCTAACCCCGCCCACGCCTGCGCAAGCTCTGGGTCGTTCTTTGTCTCACCGGGATGGAAACGAGTATTCTCAAGCAAGATAACCTCCGATGGTTTCATGTTTTGAACGGCTCTTACCACATTGTCACCAACAACTTCAGGCAGAAACTCAACGTTGAGCCCAGAAATCTCATTCAGGCGCTCCGCCACCGGTTTCAAGGAGTATTTTGGATCCACGTTTCCCTTTGGCCTTCCCAGGTGCGAAAGCAGTATGACCTTAGCGCCGTTTTTAACGGCATGTTCAATGGTAGGTAGCGCGGCCTTGATGCGCGTGTCATCCGCTACTTTTCCTGTTTCTTTGTCTATGGGAACGTTGAAATCCACGCGCATAATGAGTGTTTTGCCTTGTAAATCAACGTCCCGTATCGTCAGTTTCTTCAAGAGGTTCACCCCCCTAAGTTAAAGCAAAGCCGCCGTCATCTCAATGGTATCGACAACACGACAACTGTACCCATATTCGTTGTCATACCAGGAGAACACCTTCACAAGGCGGTCATTCACTTTGGTAAGCGTGGAATCGAATATACCCGAATATGAACTACCAACTATGTCACCGCTCACTATCAACTCGGTGTTGTAAGCTATGATACCTTTCAGTTCATTTTCTGTGGCTTCTTTCATGGCGTTGTTGACTTCTTCGGCCGAAGTGCTTTTTTCAACCACAGCCACGAAATCCGTGATGGACCCGTCTGGAACTGGAACACGAACCGCGACTCCGTCGAGTTTTCCCTTCAGTTCGGGTATAACAAGTGCAACTGCCTTCGCGGCTCCAGTAGTTGTTGGAATGGTGTTAACAGCCGCCGCTCTGGCTCTTCTCAAATCCTTGTGAGGAAGGTCAAGTATCCTTTGATCATTCGTGTAAGCGTGAATCGTTGTAAGAAAACCGCTTGTTATACCGAACTTTTCATGTAGCACTTTAACAACGGGTGCGATTGAATTTGTCGTGCATGAAGCGCATGAAACGATCGTGTGCTCTGGCGTTAGCTCTTTTTCATTACATCCCATAACAACCGTTATGTCCTCTCCTTTTGCTGGGGCAGTGATGATAACCTTTTTCGCTCCTGCCTTGAGATGAAGTTCAGCCTTTTCACGTGTTCTGAAGAGACCTGTCGCTTCGATCACTATATCCACACCAAGCTCAGCCCACGGAAGATTAGCAGGATCTCTCTCTGAAAGCACTCTGTAGCGCTTGCCGTCGATCACAATTGCATCAGATTCGTGCTTAACTTCACCCTGAAAGATACCATGAACAGAATCATATTTGAATAGATGCGCGAGCGTTTCAGGGTTTGTGATGTCATTGATAGCCACAACTTCAAAGTTCTGTGACTGGCGTTTTAGGATTTCTCTTAAGACGACTCTGCCGATTCTTCCGAAACCGTTAATAGCTACTCTTTTCAACGTAATCCCTCCTTGAAATTTGTGATCTAAATAGAATTTTAAGCTCCGAACTCTACGTAAAGCTTTACTTTGTGTAAAATCTCACAAACCAAATGGCGTTTGCAGGCTTCCGGTGATCTTTTGAGTCTCTTCTTCGCGTTTTTTGGAAATCTCTCTGAGGACCTCATTCACAGCGGCTATCAACAGGTCGTTGAACATCTCTGAATCCTCGAGCAAATCACTGTCGTACTCAATAGATGTTATTTCATAGTTACACTTTGCTCTTAC
>QNAO01000232.1 GCA_003641785.1 Thermotogae bacterium | reverse complement strand
TGGGTGATGGCCTCTTAGCGAGATGTCTTGTTCCCAAGAATCTGAAAATCATGTCCGATTATCAGCGCTATGAAATGAAAGTAGCTTCACAAAATGAGAAAAAATGGGAAAAGGAACTCGAAGGAATGGTTCAAGAGCAGCCTCAAGCACTTAACTCAAGACGCGTTGTACAAAATACGATTCGTGAGAAATCAGCTGGTGGAGACTTTTTGATCGCATTTCTCTTGACTGTGATGATTCTTGGAATAGTTTTCATAATTTCATATTTCTTTTTTCCAATGTGATGAAAATACGCGGCTACATTTTCGTAGATGTACTAATAGGACTGCTCCTGGTTTCAGTTGCTTTTGGAGTCGTTTTGAACTGCAAAACAAATCAAGATCAAAAACTGTTGTGGGCGTTTGAGAAGGAGTTAGCATCTCGATCAGCGAGCAGTCTTTTCATGAGAATGAAAAAGAAAATGGACTTACCAGAAAGAGTTAACGGTTTTTACGTTCAACAGCAGGGTACTTCAGTGGTACTCAAAGGGTGCTATGGAAACTACACCTATGCGCTGGAGGATGGTTTGCATTGATATTAAGAGCATCGGCAGGAACGGCAGCAAAGATTGGTTTTAGGAACGGACCCATTCCAGAAGGTCTGAAAACTGCCTATTTTATGTTAGATGGAAAATGCATCTTCAACTGCCAATACTGCACGCATGCTCGTTCATCTCTCTGCAATGGAAATTCTCTCTCCCGTGTGGTCTGGCCACAAGTACCAGATATAGAAAACCTTGTCAGTAGGGTACTCAGCAGTGATTTCAAACGAATATGCTTGCAGACTGTATCCTACAAAGGATACAAAAAGGATGTGCTCACTCTGCTGAACTTATTCAAAGATATGAGAGTCTCTGTTTCGGTGAGAGCGAAAAATATTCGCGAGGTGGAAGAATACTTCGCTGCGGGCGCGGATAGAGTGAGCGTGTCCCTGGATGTTGCGACCCCGAGACAGCACACGACGATCAGAGGAGGGACACTACAGAATACACTGGACCTTTTAAGGAGTTCTTCCTCACAGTTTTCTGGCAAGATAACGACACATATAATCGTGGGTCTTGGAGAGACTGACAGGGAAATCATAAATCTGTTTTCCAAGCTGAAAGAGATAAATGTTACTACTGCTTTGTTTGCTTTCACTCCAATTAAAGGTACAGCACTACAAAACAGAGAAAGACCAAGCGTGCTTCGGTACAGAAAAATACAGTTGGCCCGATACATGATTTACTCCGGTTACAATTTAGAAGATTTCATCTTTGATGGAAACACTCTAGCAGGCTTCAAACAGCTTCCAAAAGAACCTGAAAGAGCTTTTCTGACAAGTGGCTGTCCTGACTGTACAAGACCCTTTTACAACGAAAAACCAAATGGTGTACTATACAACATCCATACAGAGAGACTGTTGAAAGACCTCAAAGTTTCTCTGAAAACGATGTTCAACAGCACATCAGAGTCATCGACAATCACGCTTGAGGAGGTGACTGAGTGAGATTACTGACATTCAAAGGAGGTGTGCATCCTCCTGGAAAGAAAGAGTTAGCCAGGGAACAAAAGATACAGATTTTTCCTATACCAAAAACTGTTTATGTGTTTCTTTCTAACCATGCTGGAGCTCCGGCAAAATGTGTTGTCAAGCAAGAAGATCGGGTCAAAACCGGCCAGATCATTGGAGAACCATCAGGATTCATCTCTGCGTACGTTCACTCACCACTGACAGGTGTGGTGAAAAGCATAGAAAAGATCTATCATCCTGTCCACGGAAAACCCATGGAGGCTGTCGTCATAGAACAAACTGATAACGAAGAGGAATGGGAATTATTGGAAAGAAAGGTGTGGGAGAGTTCGTCCAAAGAAGAAATTCTTGAGATCATTAAGAAAGCCGGCATTGTGGGTTTGGGAGGTGCCATGTTCCCCACTCATGTGAAACTCAGCCCTCCCCCGGAAAAGAGAATAGATACACTCATCATAAACGGAGCTGAGTGTGAACCATACCTGACCATAGACTACAGACTGATGCTCGAAAATGCCGAAGAAATGCTTCAAGGAATATTGATCACCATGAAAGTTCTCTCCGTGAAGGAAGCCCACGTAGGAATTGAGTCCAACAAGATGGATGCCGTTCAACACCTGAGAAAGGTTTTCAAAAATACTCCTATAAAAGTGCACGCATTGAAAACAAAGTACCCGCAGGGGGCAGAAAAACAACTTATACATGCAATAACTAAAAGAAAAGTTCCCGCGGGGGGACTGCCCATGGATGTTGGTGTGGTGGTTCAAAACGTGGGAACAATCATCGCAATCAAAAAAGCAGTAGTTGATGGCATGCCGCTTGTTGAAAGAGGTCTCACAGTAACAGGAGAAGCTATCACAAAGCCTTTCAACGCAATTGTGCGAATAGGAACTCCAATATCACAACTGCTGGAAGCTGGTGGAATAACAGAAGACGCTGAACGTGTCATCCTTGGCGGACCCATGATGGGAATAGCTGTGAACAGGCTCGAAACGCCTGTACTCAAAGGAACTTCGGGAATAACTGCACTGCGCGCTTCAAAACCCTGGGAGGAAAAGCCCTGTATTAGATGTGGAAAATGTATTACCGCATGTCCAATGGGGTTGGAACCATACCTTCTAAACTTGCTTTCATCCAAGAAAAGATACGACGATGCCGTAAACAACGGGCTTTTGAACTGTATTGAATGCGGATCCTGTGCTTACAATTGTCCTTCGAAAATCGATCATGTGCGCTCCATCAAGCTTGCAAAAAAAGTTTACTTGGCGTTGAGAGGTGGTAAGAAATGAAGTTAGTCGTTGCTAACGCA
>QNAO01000231.1 GCA_003641785.1 Thermotogae bacterium | reverse complement strand
GTGTGTGCCGGTGTAGACACAGAAGACGGTTACTTCAAAGCAGAGCACGCAGAGCAAGTCCGCAAAATCATTGAAACTGCGGATGTTGTCGCCATTGGTCCGGGGTTATCATGGAACGGCGATACCACAGAATTTGTGAGACAGGTACTCGTTAAATCTGACAAACCCTTCGTCATAGACGCAGACGCTCTGAACTGTATTTCTTCCGATATCGAAATACTGAAAAACCTGTCATCAAGGGCGGTTTTGACACCACATCCTGGCGAATTTGCACGTCTTACAAAAAAGAATATATCCGAGGTTATTTACAACTACCAATTGGCTGAAAAGCTGGCTTTTGAGTATAATCTAATCGTACTCCTGAAAGGCGCAAGCTCTATCATAGCTTCACCAAGGAGCACTTATATAAATCTCACGGGAAACACGTCGTTGTCAAAAGCTGGATCAGGAGACATACTCACAGGTATTATTGGAGCGTTTATAGCGCAAGGAATGGACTTGGAAAGCTCATGTGTTTGCGCAGCGTACGTTCATGGATTAACAGGCGAGCGTTTTGAAAATTGGGAAGGAAGCGCACTTGCAACAGATCTCATCAACAAAATTCCTGTTGTCATTGAGGAGGTGGCGGAGTGACGGATGTAATAGAAAGAATAGTCAGAGACCTAATAAGAGGGAATATGCTTTCCAGAGCGAGAGCTCTTTTGAGTTTGTTTCCACAAGAATATCCACATCTGTGGATAGAGCTCGAAGCCTCGAGTGGAAACTGGAAAAGGGTTGTTGAACTGTACGAGACTTTAACAGAAGAAATGAAAGAGGACTATAAAGCTCTTTTCAAGACAGCTCAAGACCGTGCAAAGGAAGATTACTCCGAAGACGTGAAAGAGGCATTTGAAGAAATCTTAAAGAACAATTTCGAGGGTGCAATGGCAATTTTAGAAGGGATATCGAAAATGTATCCAGAGCTTGTGGAAGGAATCGCTTTGAAGCTCGAATTGGCTCGTCGAAAAAAGGATCGAGCAAGAGCACACAATTATGAGGAAATTCTGAGAAAATTAGATCCCTCTCACCCCGTTTTGGTCCAACTAAGCGAGAGTAAGCCAAGGATTAATTCAATTATCAGTTGGCTGAATATGATGATAGCGGCCGCTACCCTTGCGCTGGTGCTTGTTCTTGTGATAGCACCCATTGGTCCTTCCCAACAACCGGACTCGAGCCTCTCTCAGGAGATTCAAATCGCGCAAACGACTTTAACATCACAAATTAACTCTGCGATTGGTTCTGTCAGATCAGATATTCAGCAAGTAAGAGATGATATTGATAACTTGAGTCAAACAAGTGAGAAACTGGGAACTGAGCAATCTTCGCTTAAAGAAATCACAAACAACACCATATCAGCTGTAAAAGAGCTCGAAAACACGATCATGTCGCTCTCAAAAGAAGCTTCGGTATCTGTGAACTCTCTTGAATCCCAAATTGAAGCACTCAGCTCAGAAATAGCAAATCTAAGAAAGACTGAAACTGCATCAGAAGGATCAGCATCCGTTCAAATCCCCCAGATATACCCGGATAATGATACCACTGTTCTAAGGTCAATGTGGATATTCGGCTACAACCTGTACAGATCAGGCAAATACTCAGAAGCTACAAAAGTGCTCGATTCTCTCTCTTCAGTGCTTGAAAACACAGAAGTGTATTTTAAAGATGACTGCTATTACTACGCAGCTCTCAGCAGCTATATGGCAGGTTTCACAGACGAGGCGAAAAGCAAATTTGATCATTTCAAAGAAAAATTTCCAACGAGTCAATATGTCATACATGCCAGTTACTTTCTTAGAAAAATTGAGGAGCAGTGAATATCTCCGTGTTTGCCAAGTATCACGTGAAAGCGCAAGAATTTGACCCTCCACTTGACTGGGAGGGTCTTTTTGGAAGAAGCGGACCCTTAGTGGTTGAACTTGGCTTTGGAAGCGGAGAGTTCTTGATCCAAAACGCAATAGAACATCCCAGTACAAACTTCGTGGGATTTGAAACCTCGCTCACATGTATGGTTAAGTTACAGAAAAGCCTTTCTCGACTTGGAATGAATAACGTGCGAGCTGTGCTTTCGGATGGTAAATTTGGGCTGAAAGAACTTTTCAGAGACAAAACCGTAGATGCAGTGTACGTCAACTTTCCATGTCCCTGGCCGAAGGAAGCACACAGAAACCGAAGACTTTACTCAAAAACATTTGTAGACACATTGGCCTCTGTTCTAAAGGATCAGGGATCCTTCCATCTAACTACAGATGTGCAGTGGTATCTTAAAGACACTGCATCGTTGTTGATCGAATCCGAATGCTTTTCTGTGAAAATGAGCGAAGCGCTCAACAAAAACGTGGTTAGTACCAGATATGAAAAAAAGTGGCTTTCCAGAGGCAAAGTGATTTACACACTGATGGCAGTCAAGATCAAATCTGCGAGTATAAAAAGGATTACCTGGGAGGATAAAGAGATGCCCCATGTTCACTTGAAAAATGTCTGTGAAGATAAGGTGAAAGCGCTGCGAGATAAGGTTTTCCATGAAGATCAAGAGAGTGTCTTCGTGGTTAAAAACGTATACAGCAATGTCGACGAATTTCTGCTGAGAGTTATTTCGAGCGACAATGGCTTTCAACAGTGCTATTTTGTGCTGATTCAAAAAAGGGGAAAATCGTATATTGTGAAAATAGATCCAAGCACAATTCCATACCGAACCCCTACTGTGAAGAAATCCGTTTTCAAAATTGCTGAGGTGATCCAGAGTTGAGATTCGGCGTTATTGGCGCAGGCAGTTGGGGAACCGCGTTCTCAAAATTGTTGATTGAGAACGGACACGAGGTTG
>QNAO01000230.1 GCA_003641785.1 Thermotogae bacterium | reverse complement strand
CTGCCATCCCAGTGCTCATGGTGAGACCTAACAGCGGGCACTACATCCCACAGATATTCGATTGACGAAAGGTACACGGCGCCCATGATTGTATGGTCCTTTGGCATATTTTCGAAGATACGTATTCTTGTTGGGGAGAACATCATCAACTGTTCAATACCTATTTTTCCCACATCGTGAAGCATTGCACATTCCGTTAGATACTCTATTCTTTCGTTGTCAAATTCAAGTGTCTTAGCCACGCTTTTCACGAGTCGAGCGACTCTCTGGGAATGGCTGTAGCCTCTTTCATCCTCTGTTTCGAGTAGAACTACTATAGCCTGAAGAATTCCGCTCACAATACGCCTTGCTCGACTAACACTTGTGAGCTTTTCTTTGCTTTTATTTTCAGCGATCAGAGCCTTTGCCAATGCCCAAACAGCGGGATAAACCTGGGGCTTAGATTCAAAAACCGAGGAAACTCTATTGGCTTTCACGACGTGTATTTTGTTCTTCTCAACAGTAACAATTACGTCGCAGGGAAAACTCCTGCGCTCCGTTGAAATAACGATGTCGGGATTCGCACTGTCGAGATTCTCGGGGCCCTCTGCTTTGAGAAAGTATTCGACAAGCTCTTTGTCGACATTGCCAAAGAAACAATATTTCAAGCTTCCTCACCCAATAGAGTTTTCAACGAACGCTGTTCTATTTCCTTACGAATAGCATTTTCAAAGTCTTCAAGTTTCATGCTTCCCAGGTTCGTTCCATGTCTTGTTCGAATGGAAACTGTTCTGTTTTGAATCTCTTTGTCTCCCACGATCAAGACGTAGGGAATTTTCCTAATCTGAAGATCTCTAAGCTTATAGCCAAGGGTTTCTCTTCTTGCATCTATTTCAATCCTTATTTTCTCTGCTTGGAGTTTGTTGTGAATCCCTTTGGCATACTCAATGTGCCGGTCCGCGATAGGAACAACTGCGACCTGAACGGGAGACAACCATGTTGGAAATGCGCCCGCGAAATGTTCAATCAATATCCCAAAGAATCTTTCAAGACTGCCGTATATTGCTCTGTGTATCATCACAGGTTGCTGTTGTTCTCCTGAAGGGGTTGTGTAAACAATGTTGAATCTCTCGGGCATGAGGAAATCGAGTTGAATCGTTGTACACTGCCACATCCTCCCAAGAGAATCTTTGATGTGAAAATCGATTTTTGGACCGTAGAAAGCGCCTTCACCCTCGTTTACAGTGTAGCTAAGGTTGGCTGATTCCAAAGCGCTCTTTAGAGCGCGAGTTGCTCTTTCCCAGATGATTTCATCACCCATGTGATCTTCAGGCATTGTGCTGAGCTCTACACTGTAATCGAAGCCAAATTGACTGTATATTCTCTTTGTCAGATTTATTACACCCATGACTTCCTGCTTAACTTGCTCGGGAGTGCAAAATATATGCGCGTCATCCTGAATAAATCCCCTCACACGGAATATCCCGTGCAAAACACCACTTCTTTCGTAGCGATGAACGCGTCCAAATTCAAAGTATCTCAAAGGTAGATCTCTGTAAGAGACAGGTTTACTCTTATAAACAATGATATGGCCAGGGCAATTCATTGGTTTGATAGCGTAGCTTTGTTCCTCTTTACTTGTGAAGTACATGTTTTCTTTGTAATGATCCCAATGCCCAGATATCCTCCAGAGAGTTTCACTCATCACTAATGGAGTCATGAGTTCTTTATATCCGCTTTCTGTATGAAGTTCACGGGAGAACCGCATGAGTTCATTTAATACGGTAGTTCCATTTGCCGTGAAAAAGGCCATTCCTGGGGCAAATTCGGTATCGATTACAAACAAATCAAGTGCCGGTCCAAGCTTTCTGTGGTCTCTTTTTTTGGCTTCTTGAATTGAGTTTAAATAATTCTCAAGATCCTCTTTGCACAAGAACGCCGTTCCGTATATTCTCTGCAACATTGGATTCCTTTCATCACCGCGCCAGTAGGCACCTGAAACCGAAAGAAGCTTGAAATGCTTTACTAACCCCGTAGATGGCAGGTGAGGACCTCTACAGAGATCTGTAAACTCTCCTTGCTTAAAAAACGTAACTACGTCATCTTCAATGTTTTCAATCAGCTCGAGTTTGTAGACTTGATTCTCTTTTTTCATCAGCTCGATTGCCTTTTCTTTTATCATCTCGATTCTTTCTATATGGAGGTTCTCTTGCACGATCTTGTTCATCTCTTTCTCGATGAGTTGAAGATCCTCTTCTGTTATCTTCCCATTGACTATTTCGAAGTCGTAGTAAAAACCATTTTCAATTGCTGGACCGATTCCAAGCCTGACATTTTCCTTGCCGTAAATGCGAATGACGGCTTGTGCCATTATGTGAGCCATAGTGTGACGGTAGACTTCAGCCGCTTCGGAGTCCTGAAGGTACACAAAACTCATTTCGCCATCTTCTTCAATAGGGGTTCTGATATCCAGCAACCGGTTGTTGAACTTCGCTGATACAATATCCTTGAATCCAAGTGTGCGTGATATATTATAGGGAGTTATGGGTTCTTCAAAAGATAATACTCCGTAATCTTTCACTGAGATTTTGAAAGACACGAAACCACCTCCTGCTTTGTTGAAAATAATACTACCACAGAATTCACTTGAATACACTTAAAAACACAGCATGATGTTATTATTGATATTGTATATTTGAAATTGGGATTTCGGAGGGGAGAGACGATGAAAAAGCTTCTGTTTGTTATATTGTCTATGCTTGTAGTAACAGTATTTGCCGAATACAACCTGAGAATCGGAGATGTTTTGAGAGTAGAAGTTTTCTCTCATGAGGAAATGACAAGAGATTGTTTGATTGATCCCGATGGATTCATATCGTAT
>QNAO01000229.1 GCA_003641785.1 Thermotogae bacterium | reverse complement strand
TTCTCCAAACACACCTATGATCTGTTCCGGTGAAAAAGGCTTACCAAGTGGATAGCAAAATAACTCACTGGGGTCATCAACTGGTATCTTCAGCATCTGTCCAACGAGGAGTTTGTTGGGATCTGATATGTTGTTCAATCCAACAATTCTCCTGACACCGTCTAATCCAAGATTATACGTTCGAGCTATAGTTGAAAGATTGTCGCCACTCTTGACAATATATGACACATAACCTTCGTCAAGTCTGAGAAACCTGTTTCTGTCGTACTCTCTCACAACAGAGCGCAGTGTCTCAAGTTCCACTGTAAGTTGCTTGACAAGCGAAGTGGTATTGACGACGTACTGCTGCAGTGCTTCTGGAGAATCCGCGGGTAGGGCAGCTATTTTCCTATCTATCTCTTCTCGGATGACATTTTTTATGTCAGACAAACTGTTTTTCAACTCTGAGACGTCTCTTGTGAGCTCGAATATAACCTTAGAGCTCGATGAATTGTTGCCCGAATTGGGAGCCTGAAGGCTCAGATTTTCAACAGATCTTTCCAGGGCTTCCACACGAACAGCCATTTCTGAGGCTTCATCAATTTGGTTTTCCATAGAAGTTACCGCGTTCTCTAATTCTTTGAATTTTGAAGCGAATTCCTCAATATTTGCTTCCTTCAGAAGTCTTTCTGTTGTTTCAACAAAACGCTGATACTTTTCCTCTTGCACCTCCTGTGCCGATTCAACATCGGACAACTTGTAGATTAGCTCGCGTATATCTGACACATTCATTACAGCAGATACTTGAGCGTACTTCAATTCAAGATCTGTTATTCTTCTGCTCATTCTCTCTACGTCTTCAGTTGAGATGAAATCCATATCTTTGAATTCAGCGATGAATTTGCTTGTTCTGCTCAATTCAAGATTAATGGCATCAACCTCACTCCTGAGATTTGACAAATCCCTGTTAGAAGAGCTCAGCGATTCTTCGATTCGCGCTATTCGATTTTCAAGTTCGTCAAGATGTGTTTGAATTCTGTAAAGAATATCGTCTTGCTGGGGAGTGCAGGCAAACATCAATAACACAAACAGCAACAAAGCGGGAAATATCTTTTTCATACAGCGTTACCCCCTTGCGTTTTACGAAGCGATTGCCTGATATCCTGCCATCTTTCACGTGCTTTTCGAGCGTACAAAGAAGAACTGTCGAATCTTTGTACCAGGAGCGAAAACCACTCAACTGCCTTTTTCTTGTTAGCAAGTCTTCCATTGAGTTCTCCCAAGTAGAACAGAACCATTGGCTCTTCCTGTGAGGTTATTTCCTCGTTTATGTAGTAGTTCTCAAAATGATCCAAGGCTTTTTGAAGGGCTTTCTTTTCCTCTGCAAAATCGTGGTTTTGCCGAAAAAGCCATCCGAGTTTTAAATAGCACTCAGCGGCCTTGCGAGAAGCGCCGAGCAGCGTGTAAATAACGGCTGCAATGGAAAACATAACAGCGGCATCACTGATATCTCTATTCTCTGATAAATTTGGTCGGCCGATACGCTTGGTTTTTTCAAGAGCTTTCATGAGCAAATCTTTCTGTTTTGCGGTGAGCTCTGTTTGAAAATCAGACTCAAAGGCAGTGAAAAGGCACACCGGACAGGTAACCATTTGATAGTACAACGCGTTAATACCTTCGTAAATGGGCATGAAATCGGTATCTCTTTTCTTAACTATTACGGCGTTACTGAAAACTCTTACAGCTTCGAATTCATTGGAGCACACCGGACACTTGAATTCCTTTTTCCAAAATATCTGCAAAATCAGTCCTCCAGTAGAGCTTCCACAAATTCCTTTGCGTTAAAGACTTTAAGATCTTCCAATGATTCACCAATTCCCACAAACTTAATCGGTAAGTCGAGCTCTTTTCTTATTGCAAGGGTGATGCCACCCTTTGCTGTTCCGTCAAGCTTTGTAACGATGATCCCTGTTACATTGATCATTTCCTTGAAAAGTCGTGCCTGAGCAAGACCATTTTGTCCTGTTACCGCATCAAGGACCAAGAGAGTTTCATGTGGAGCACCTTTTACGAGTTTGTTCGATACCCCCGTTATCTTTTTGAGTTCTTCCATTAGATTTCTCTTGGTGTGAAGCCTACCTGCTGTATCAATTATCACGACATCTTTCTTTTTCGCACGAGTGTGGTTAATAGCATCGTAAGTGACGGCACCGGCGTCGGCTCCCTGAGAATGAGAGATTACTGTACAACCTATTCGCTTTCCCCAAATACGCAGCTGCTCCACAGCAGCGGCTCTAAAGGTATCCGCTGCGGCGAGAACAACACTTTTGCCTTGCTTTACGAAAAATGAAGCCAACTTGGCGGCGGTTGTCGTTTTACCTGTGCCGTTGACTCCCACAAGCGCAATCACAAACGGAGGTTCATCCGGAGCTCTAAGCTCGGTGTTACCTGATAGCATTTCTATAAGGACTTCTTCAAGTGCTGAAAAAGCATCTTCTGATTTTTTTTCTTTAATCTTGTTTACAATGTACTCCGTTGTTTCAAATCCAACATCAGCTGTGATGAGTGTTTCTTCAAGTTTCTCAAGGATATGCTCATCGATTTTCTTACCTCTCAAGAGCTCACTCAAGCCAGAGAAAAACTTCTTCCTTGCCTTTGACAACCCATCTCTTATTCTCTTGAAAACCACTGAATCACCCTCTATCAGGTCTAAAGGTGTTTAAAATTCGCAGAACCTCTTGTTTTACCTTGGAAAACGAATTTTTGATGGGGACCTTAGTAGCTGTTTTCGAGGTTCTGGGTTTGAGTTCTACTGCGGATTTTTCAAGGGATTTTCCTACAGTTATTCTCAATGGAATTCCAATCAAGTCCGCGTCTTTGAATTTCATGCCG
>QNAO01000228.1 GCA_003641785.1 Thermotogae bacterium | reverse complement strand
AGAATATGGCCGTTTGATTTTCCAGTCTTCGGACTTCCACTTACGTTTGCGTTGAGCAGTTTGGTAGCCTGGCTTTTCAATTACAGAAGAGTCAACATAATAAAAGTCAGCAAAGAAACTGTTGCCCAACTGACTCCGCTCCTGGCAACAATTGCTGTAGTGGGAATGCTGATTCAAATAATGAGCATGAACGGTGTGAAAGGGCTTGTGTCTATGTGGATTGTGACCGCGCCATTAGCAGTGGTGTGGATTCTGTTGCCCTTCATAATTCCGGTATCAGAAGGACTTTTAACATATGGAGCCGCAACTGTCCTTGGTATCCCATTAATATGGATGTTGAATTCCAGGGGTATAAATCCAGTTTTAGTGCTCTCTGGTTTGAGCCTCTTGTGGCCTCTTGGTGATGGCTTACCTCCAACTGCGCTGATAGGACGCTTAACTGTGAACACTGTTGGTTACAAGGGAGCTTATGGATCCTTTCTTAAGGAATGTATTGTTCCCTGGATTGCGATAACTGTTGTGGGAATGATTTTAGTTATTTTTGCCAACAGTCTTGATTTCTTGATGCTCGCGGGTTAAAAGGGGTGATGACATGGTTCTGGGATTTGTTACTATTTTGTACTATGTAATGACCGCATATGTGTGTGTAATGTTGGTATGGAATTTCATTAAAACGAAAAGTGTGACGCAGGAAATCTTGTACGCTCTCGCATTGATCCCGTTGATACTCCGGCTTCTGAGAATGAAGTAGAAAAGAGGTGGTAAGACGTGTCCTTGAGAAAATGGATAATAATTGGAGCAGTTGCTCTTGTCGTTCTGGCTGGAGGAATTCCTCTGTACATTCAGCGCAACTTCAAAGAAGAAGTCGTGGCTGGACCTGGTGTTACTCAAGTTTTCAAGTTAAGCAGGTATTTTTCTGGTCTCGCAGGTACAGTTGGCGATACTGATGTGTTTGAACTAAAAGGTGAAAAAGAGGGAGGGAAAGCCCTAATAATAGCTGGAACTCACGCTAATGAACCTTCTGCGGCTGTCGTAGCGTATTTGCTGATTGAAAACATGAAAGTAGAGCAGGGTACCGTTTACATAATACCTCACTTCAACAGAAGTGGCTCACTTGGAGCCCAGCCTGGTGGAGGATTTCCTTTGTACTTTTCTATAAAGACTGACTGGGGTGAAAAAAAATTTCGAGTTGGTGACAGAGGACTTCAAGCAATTGACCAATGGCCAGATCCAGATGTGTTCGTCCATTATCCGGATGGACAATTGCTTTCATACATTGATGCGAGAAACACCAACCGAGCGTGGCCCGGAAGACCAGACGGTTTCCTGGCTGAGAAGATAACATATGCGACGATGGAAATGATTCGAAAGGAAGGAATAAACGTTGTCATAGATCTTCATGAGGCGGAAGCGATGTTTCCTGTCACTAACTGTATTGTTGCACCTGAGAAATCGAAAAGCATTGCAATAGCTGCGTCACTGTTCGTCAAGGGAAAAGAAAAGTTTGAAAATCACGTGGAACCATCACCAAGTTCCTTCAGAGGTCTATCTCACAGAGAAATTGGAGATTGGTCAGATGCTTATCCGTTCTTGCTTGAGTCGCCTGGAGTGCATTTGGATCAAATCACAGCGGCGAAGACTCCTCAGTTAATCGTCGATGGGAAAGACCCATTTGTTTTGGAAGCTGCGAAAAAGGGGCTTTTATATGTTCCTTACGATGAACAGGGATTCTCTATAGA
Source organism: Thermotogae bacterium (assembly GCA_003641785.1). Taxonomy (GTDB): domain Bacteria; phylum Thermotogota; class Thermotogae; order Thermotogales; family DSM-5069; genus B6-G13. The sequence continues at coordinate 1,155 of QNAO01000228.1, read as the reverse complement.
CAGACGAGTGGGACAGCATTCTTCAGTCATTCAGGAGATACTCAAACAGTGGACGAGGAAGCATGCCGATGAGCCAATAGTTGTTAGCGCCCCTAAGTACAAAGATATTGTTCAAAATGGTCTTGGTTCGTTCTACAATGATCCCTCCAAGTCAGACAAAGATCGAATCTATTACGAGTGACAGGCAGTGATTTTTTTATCGCAAAACACTTAAAGTAGAAAGCCATGCCTTAAGGGCATGGCTGTTTTTTACGAAACAGATAACTTCTTTGCTTTTCAGCGCAATTTATTCAAGAACTCAATTGTGTGTGAAAGCCGCTGTAAACTATTTCTCTTTCCCAAGGTAGCTATTGTTTCGAAGAGCCCAGGAGTTACAAGCTTTCCTGTAACGGCTCCTCGTATTATTTGAAATGTCTTGCTCTTAGAAGCGATTTTCATTGTCGCGATTTTGCGAACTGCTGTTTCCACGGAATCAACAGACCAATTCTGGAGCTTGTTTAGCACTTCGATGCTTTTAATCAACACTTCGCGAGAGCATTCGAGTTTTAAGTATTTGTCTATGTATTCTTGATCATACTCAACATGGTCGTTGAAGAAGGGATTTGAAAACTCGTAGAGCTGCTCCATGGTATTGACTTTTTCTCTGCAGATTTTGAGTACTTGCAGTACATAATCTTTGTCTTGCTCAGGTACTGGCTTACCCACGTGTTTCAACCACTGGGTGAATTCATTCAGCAGGTCTTCAAGGTCCAGTGACCTGAGATGTTTTCCGTTTATCCATTCGAGCTTTTGAGGATCAAAAACCACACCTTTGTTGGATATGTCCGAAGGATTGAAATCCTTCAGCTTTTCTTTTATGATAAAGACTTCCTCTTCACCAACACTCCATCCGAGGAGAGCCAGATAGTTCATCAAAGCAGCGCTGAGTATTCCTCTCTCTCTGAAAAACTCAACTGAGGTTGCACCGTGCCTTTTGCTCAAGGGGGTTCTATCAGATCCGAGAATTAAGGGAATGTGCATGAACTCTGGTGGAATCCAACCAAAGGCATTATAAATCATAATCTGTTTTGGAGTGTTTGAAAGGTGATCTTCACCACGAAATACGTGAGTGATCTTCATTAAGTGATCGTCGATTACCACAGCAAAATTGTAGGT
>QNAO01000227.1 GCA_003641785.1 Thermotogae bacterium | reverse complement strand
AATATCTCTGAGGTGTTGAGGTTGAAAATAACGGTTGAAAGGAATCAAGATAACTTTGCAAACATCGTGTTGAACGTTGATGGAAAGACACTGAGAATGTATTCTGAAAGAAATATCAAACAGCGAGTGGCAAAGGAAGTAGCTGCCTGGCTCAAAAAAGACGATGCACGCCTGCACATCTTAATAGGAGTTGGACTTGGCTATCACTTGGAAAGCCTTTTCAACAATACCAAAGGAAGATCCGAGTATTTACTGATCGAACCAATTGAAGAAATAGCAAGTATCGCTGATCGAGCAGTTAATCTGCGATCCATTGAAAAACTGCCCAACGTTACATATCTGGTGTACAACAGATCCAATCCTTCCGAATTTGTGAAAGGCCTAAAACGCTACTTTGCTTCACCAAGACAGTTTTTGGTAGAAAACGCCGCGTTTCACATACCTGTTTTCTACCAGAGTAATTTCGCCGAACTGACAAGAGAAGTTGCGAAGATAATTCTACGAGTTGTTCAACAAACCTTAGGTGAAGGTGGAAACTCTGTGGATGATGCCATTCTTGGAGTCTATAACATTCTGAGGAATGCTTCTCACATGGCTTCAAGCTGGAAACTAAGGCACCTTCAGAATAGATACAGAGACGTACCAGCCGTTGTTGTTTCAGCGGGCCCATCACTTGACAAAAACATCCACCTTCTGAAAAATGCTCAACACAGGGTTCTCATTATCGGTGAAGATGCCACATACAGCAAATTACTCAAAGAAGGAATACTCCCAGACTTCATACTGGTTTTGGAAAGAGATCACATAACATATGAAAAGTTCTTCAAACATTCTCTTCCATCTGATCTCACACAACCTGTTCTTTTGTGTCAGTCTGTCGTTTGGCCCGAGATACCCAGAATATACAGAGGGCCTGTTGCGTTCACGTTCAAGTCGGCAATACCCTTAGAAAGACACCTGTGTGAAAAACTTGGCAGGGATTTCTTTCACCTTGATTCGGGAAGCTCTGTAGCTGTTATGGGTATATCACTGGCTCATTTTCTGGGATCGAACCCTATAATATTGATCGGTCAGGACCTCGCTTTCTCGGAAGATGGATACACGCACGCTGAAGGTGTTGCTGTGCGAGCCGAGGCAAAATCTAAAACGGACGTTGGAGTATCAATTGTAGAACTTCCAGGTATCTTTGGAAAACCAGTGAAAAGCACGACCACTTGGCGTCTTTTCAAACATCAAATAGAAAACCTCATACTGCAGAAAAAACTGACTGTCATAGACGCAACAGAAGGTGGCGCTCTCATAGAGGAAACAAAGATAATGAAGTTGAAAGACGCTTTAAACAGCATTCCTTCAAAAGTTAAGCAACCGGTATCTGAATTGATACTGCCACCAGACAGTTCAGAAGAAGCTGCAAGACTGCAAACAGTTGTGTCAGTTGGAAACCAGTGGCGTGAAACACTCGACAAATGCGCTGATGAGCTATCCAGAAAAATCAATGCAGATGAGAATATAAACGTACTCAGAACAACCTTTGAAAAGATGTTTTCAAGACACGAAATCGTTCAGGTTATAATCCAACCACTGCTGAAGCTGATGTACATACACCTGTCGAGAAACAACCCCAAAAAAGCAAAAGAAGCTGTTCAAAACGCATCTGAAGTGATGTCTCTGGCATCTGAATACGTTCAAAAGGGTTTGAGTTTGGCTGAAAACTACGACAAACTCGTCGAAGAACTGCAGTCACGTGAATGCGAAACACAGCAGTGTTTTCTTGAGAAGATCGATTCTTTTGTGAAAAACGGATTTCCTTTTAAAGCCCTTGACTGCATACAACAAGCCATTGAGAAAGGCTTTGAAAGCCCAGAGATCTATAAAATTAAGGCGTTGATACGATCTTCTAATGTTATTGAAAAAGCTTCAGATATAAGAGATTGTTTTGAATCGTTCAAGAAAGCGGCAGAACTAAATCCGAATATTTCTCAGGACACTGAGTTTATACAGAAGATATCATCCGTTCTGAAAAATTACGCCAAAGCTTTGAGAGATCTTCTGGATTCAAGAGTTCTTGGGATAGAAGATAAGAAAAAGGCAGCGCTTGAAACCATAAAAATGTTTGCGATAACCAACATGAATCAAGAAGGCATTTCACTTTTAGAGCGATACAAAGACATACTCAAAGATAGGGAAGATTATTACAGAGCTGGTTTTCTTCTTTACAAAACCATTTCCCTGGAAAAAGCCAGAGAGATTTTGAAAGAGGGTCTCAGCCGCTTTCCAGACGATGAAGTTTTGAAAGATTTGGCAAAACAAGTGTAACCCTATTTGCTGATTCACAGGTAGCTTTGCGGCGCTTTTTAACGTATGCGCCGCGTTTTTTTGTGTTAAAATATTCCCCATGAATAGAAAAACAGACAGCTCTTTTTTGTGGCTACTTTTCTATTTTGTGCTATACCTCATCCTTCTGAAACTCATTATGGAAGTAATTGGAGCTATCACGGTTGCCTTTCTTTTGGCACTTGTCGTTGATGTAATCTCAAAACAGTTGCGCAAGTACCTAAAGCTTGGAAACAGAATTTCCGTCGTCTTAGCCGCGGTCATATTCTTCGGACTGCTGGCTTATTCCTTCTACAGCGTGGTGCCAATTTCCATAGAGCAAGGGAAAAATCTCTACAATGCCTTGTCTAAGATAGAGATGCCAGAAGATGGAGTTTCGTCGGAGATCGTGGTTTCTGTTGTAGAAACTGTGAAAACTTACTTTGGAGATCTGCTTTTAAGTCTTCTGAACTATACAACAACACATTTTTCAGGTATTGCTACTGCGCTGCTTTTGCTGATAATCGCTTCCATATACATGAACACGTTTAAAGAGAATGTAAAACAACATCTTGAAAAGATGTT
>QNAO01000226.1 GCA_003641785.1 Thermotogae bacterium | reverse complement strand
GTAATAGTGATTTTTTCAAGATTTCTCACATAGGTCCTGAGTGTGTTTGCAAGTGGATCGGTCCAGTGTGATGCAATATCACTTCCCATTGCCCCAAGAATAGTTCCTACTTCACCAGCGTTGCAATCAACATCATAGCCAAAAGAAGACACTATGTACATTGTCCTGTCAAAATCACCTTCGCCAAACCACAGCGAGGTTACCACGGCCGCAAGATTTGGGTACACGTGAATCCAGTTGTACATCTTGAAACGCTCATAGGTTCTTCTCATGACATCCTTCCAGTCAGATGCCTTTTTGCACCACTCGAGAACTTCATTCAATACGCATGAGAACTCCGTATCACTGGGTATGAATCTTGTTGATTCTCCAAGAATTTGTCGTGTGTCTGCTTCTACAAAAGCCAGCGAAGTCATGACAGCGCTGTGTATGCCCCCATATATACCATTTCCACTGTGCGAGATTTGAGCGTCAAGATAAGCCATATGTGCGGCTCTATGGGGATCTCCGGGACACACCAGCCCCTGGACCATACACCGCATTTGCGCACCTATCCACTCTTGGAATGGATTTCCAAATGATCCTGACTCTGGTGGTAGTATTCCACGCTTGAGGTTGTCTAAAGCGATGTATTCCGCACTCCATCCAAATGGAATCATCTCTACCCACCTAAGACCAATATCTGAAGCAGTGATGTTGGCTCCGTTTTCTTCAACAGCCTTAAGAAATGCCAGTTCGTAGGTAATATCGTCGTTGAATGTTGAAACTGGCCCAAGGTAACTTCCCAATTTAGTTTTGAAAACCTTTTCGATCGAATCATGAAGGTAGCCTTCTATATGCGTACCCATTGATGCCCCGGCTATCTGACCAATCCAGGCATTGAGAACTCTTTCATCGAGGTTATCAACAGTGTTTTTTGTTCTCTTCGGGAATGAAACAGATATTTCACTCCAGCTACTTGGCCTTCTGAATTTGTGGTATGGGTGATTTTCCACAATTGGAGCCCTATTCAGCTCGGCAAATATCTGTGATGTTATTCGTTTGAGTTGGTCGGTTTTCCCATCTTCAAGCAGTTTCAAACCCATTTCGAACAACTCTTCTGCTTTTGAAACATCACACCCCATATTCTCTACTGACTGAATTGCTCCTGCTATAAGGCACTCCGGAGCTTGAGATCCCGGCACTTCACTTTTCCAGAACATCAGCACAATATTCTTAGGAAAGACCTCGATTTCAGCCGCTTCATTCCAGTGATTCTCTGTTACAAGTTTCGGTGAAGCTGTGGTTCTAAGGTTGTATTCGTACTCCCACGCCTTCAACTGTTCAAAACCTCCTTCTTTTTCTGCTTGCTGTAAACATACAGAGCAAACAGTGTGGCTATATATGGGATCATGGATGTGAACTGAGGTGGTATATCAGAATTCTGTAACACGAGCCCCAGTCCTTCGAAGAAACCAAATATCAACGACATACCCAGAATACCCAGAGGCCTGCCTCTGACAAGAATAATGATTGCCAGCGATATCCAGCCTCTCCCATTTGACATGTTTTCACTGAAAAGAGTGACGTAACCAAGTGATAGGTAAACGCCCGCAAGCGATGAGAATAATCCCGATAAAATGATGCTCCATAGCTTTGTTTTTTCTGGATTCACGCCGACAGAGCGGGTAGTTTCTGAATCTTCACCCGTAGCCCGCAGGCGTAACCCAAAACGTGTCCTGAAAACAAGCACTTCCGCACCGACCGCTGCTACAAGTGCAATGTATACAAGAATAGGATGACCGTTGAACATGTCTCCAAGCAGAGGAATATCCTTTAGTAGTGGTATATCTAATCTTGGTAAAGATATGATCTCAGGAGATATGAATGCGCCCTTGACACCAAATGTGTTTCTCAGCAAGTAGGTCGTTCCTCCAAGCGCCAGCATATTAACGCCTATACCTGTGATAAATTCATCTGTTTTGAGGTAGATCGCAAAAAATGCAAAAACTAAGGCTGTTACGAGTCCCGAGATCAACGCAAAAAGCGTGCCTACTACCCAACTTCCAAAGAAGTAGCTGCCAAGCACAGCGAAATACGCGCCGATCAGCATCATACCTTCCATGGCTATGTTGAAGACATTCGCATAGTACGTGAACATGCCTCCCAGCGCGGCGAGAAGTATCGGAGTACAGCTACTCAAGCTGGCCTGAAGAAGAGAAGTTAGCAGTCCCATTAGTCCGTCACAACCTTTCTTACTGTGAATCTTGCCCGTATTCTATCTCCGAAGTAATCTATAGCGCTTCTGCTACCAACGACAATCATGACTATCACCGCTTGAAGAACGAGTATGAACTCCGAAGGAACGGAAGTTTCAAACTCCATTCCTATTCCACCCGTTTTCAGGAATCCGAAAAATACGGCATAGAAGAGAGTCTCTAAAATGCCATTATCGGCTATGATTGCAAGCATCACGCCGTCCCAACCGAAATTGGCTCCGATTCCTTTCATAAACCTGTGCTGGGTTCCACCGAGTATGAGCAAAGCACCAGCCAATCCAGACAAGAATCCCGTGTATAAAAGAACAAGATGTGTATTCTTTTCAACAGCGCAGCCACCCGTTTTGGCAAAAACAGCGTTGTAGCCCATCATACGAAATTCGTATCCGATCTTAAGATTCCTCATGAACCAGTAGGAGAGAAAGGCAATGACTACCGCAACTAAGAATGACATGTTCAACATACCAAAGGAATGCATGAAGTACGATCTTTGAATAACCTTTGTTGCAGGTACATACGCTTTAGGATCAAGAAATGGATATGTTGCGAGGTATAACGTTAGATACTCGCTGACGAAATTGAGCATCAAAGTACTGATAAACTCGTCCATGGAATACAACTTCTTCAGAAGAGCTGCTATACCTGCCCAAAGAGCCCCTGCAATACC
>QNAO01000225.1 GCA_003641785.1 Thermotogae bacterium | reverse complement strand
CGGTTCATTCAAAACTATCAGGTCGTACTTGTCTAAAAATTTTTCACAGTGTTCAAGGAAAAAAGTTACTGTTACAAACACTTTTGAAGCGAATCTTTTTTCGGGATCAGAAAGTGAATTCATATAACTGCACCGTTTTGTGACAAGGTGTCTGAGCAAGCTTTGATAAATGTTGAGAGAAAGAGCGTTGTTTAAAGAAACAAAAGCACATTTTTTTGGAAACTTATCCACCAGCCAGTAGTATAAAGTGTTTCTTGATTTCAGATCGAGTATCAAACTTTGCCCGGGGAATAGATTATTTACCACCAAATCAAGATGAGATAACCTATGAGTCATCTCGCTTTCAAAGTTTTGCGTTTCCTTCGTTGAGAATTTCGCAGAGAATCTCGATGAAGTTTCCCCATTTTCTGAATTCATCAGGTAGGCAACGTTCAAATTAGCGCAGGTCTTTCTATTTCTCACGCTGAAAATCACGTCCGCCTTAACATGTGTTCCATTAATATTCCATTTGGAAACACTGTGACCAAGTCCAAAACCAAGAGCGTCAAATCGAGTATTTCCCTGTCTAAGCTGAAAACGAACGTTCATTTGCCCATTTCCAAAGAATCTCACATGTTCAACAGAGGCTTTTCTAACAAGAAAGAGGGGCTCTGGATTGCCCTGTCCTAAGGGTTCCAGAAGGTCCAGGTCCTCGAACAATTTGTCATTGAGCTGAGAAAGTGAAATCTCGGCATCTACTTCCACATATTCGTTCTCGGATTGACAAGGAATCTCACACTTGCGCACAGAATCGACAAACGCGTCGACTTTCTCCTTTTCCATGCTAAGGCCTATGGCCATGGGGTGTCCTCCAAACTCTGTGAAATGCTCTGAAAACATTTGCAAATACTCAAGAAGATTCACACCTGGAACACTCCTGCCAGATCCTCTGGCCCTATCTTCATTCTCAGAAATTACTATCACGGGCTTGCCATATTTGTGTGAAAGCCTTGTTGCTACAATACCTATGACACCCATGTGCCATGAATCACCACGAACAACAATTACCGGATCTTTATGAAGCTGAAGACTTTCTATCTGTCGCACAGCTTGCTCAAATATCTCGGCTTCTATTTCCTGCCTCGCTGAATTGTATTCAAAGAGCAAATCAACTAATCTAACGGCGTCATGAAAGTTATCCGTTGTTAGCAAGGAAAAGGCATCTTCGGCTGAACCAAGCCTTCCCGCAGCATTCAACTTCGGAGCCACTCTGTAACCTATGTCCTGCGCTTCTGGTTCCTTTATAGAAAGCCGCTCCAAAAGTATGGAGAGTCCCGGCCTCTGGCTACTGCCGATCCTTTTCAAACCCTCTTTGACTATATATCTGTTTTCATCTGTGAGGTCAACCATATCCGCGATCGTGCCCAGGGCTACCAGATCCAAACACTTTTCTCCATGGCCACTTAGATTCAACTTTTCTCCAAGAGCGTATATCAGTTTGTAAGCCACCCCAACACCAGCAAGATCTTTAAAAGGGTACCCATCGTCAGATCTCTTGGGATTAACAATGGCATCTGCAGGAGGCAAAAGCTCTTTTGCTTCATGATGATCTGTGATTACCACAGGACATCCCAAACTCTTGACGTATGAAATTGCCTCAAAAGCCGTGGTCCCACAATCAACTGTCAAGAGCAACCTTCGTGATTTCTTACAAAAACTCTCAACAACACTTGGTTGAATCCCGTATCCTTCATCCACCCTGTGCGGAATATAGGTGTCCACTTTCCAACCATGTTCCGATAAGAACTCTTTCAAAACCGCTGTTCCAGTAATTCCATCGACATCGTAGTCTCCATATATCAATACTGGCATATTCTCTTCTCTGGCACGAATGAGATAGTCCACAGCCTTAGTCATATCTTTTAAAAGCCATGGATCGTGAAGATCTCCTGCAGAAGGATTTAGAAAATCATAAGCAACCTCGGGATCTGTGAGACCCCGAATTACCAGTAATCTTGCAAGCAAGGGACTTATCTGTAAAGCTTCAGCAAGCCCTTCAATATCACTGTTATTTACAGTCTTTAAAATCCACCTCACTGTTGCCAGCTGCCTTCTATTCTCAAAATTTTATATTACATCTGCATTGTAAATTTCAAGGCGTTCAACGAGCCAAAGTGAGCTTTCAGGTTAGCTCATCTATGTTTCTTCCGGTATATAGATCTCCAGCTATCCTAACGAGTTTCATCGTTAGACCCGAGTTCATATAAAGCTCCATACTCAGTAGTCTCATCACCAAATCTTCGCTCATCACAGGGTTGCCCTGAGTCTGAGGTAATTTTGAAAACTGCATCGGAAACTTCACATTTTCAATGCCACTGACTTCCATATTCTCACCATCCCTCAGCGGAACAACCTGTTAATTTATTGTATCACAGGCAAGACATGCTAAACTAAATTGGAAAGACTGAAATCAGTATTACCAAAAATGAGAAGGGATGGTGAAAGCAGTGAACCTAAGGGACTTCATAAGAGATATTCCTGATTTCCCGGTAGAGGGAGTAATGTTCAGAGATGTGACACCCCTGCTCAGAAATGCGCACGCTTTTAAAACAGCAATTGACAAAATGGTTGAAATGCTTTCGGATCTGGATTTCAGTTGCATCGTGGCTCCAGAAGCAAGGGGATTCATATTTGGTAGTGTGATTTCTTATGTCATGAATAAGGGCTTCGTTCCCATAAGAAAGCCGGGAAAATTACCGTATGAAACAGCATCTATCAAATACGATCTTGAATACGGCACGGCTGAGTTACAGATGCACGTGGATGGTCTAATTAAGAATGAGCGCGTTGTTTTAATCGATGATGTTCTTGCTACAGGTGGCACTGCTTACGCCATTGCTCAGCTTGTGCAAAAACTCGAGGCGACTATGGTTGGAATGGGCTTTCTCG
>QNAO01000224.1 GCA_003641785.1 Thermotogae bacterium | reverse complement strand
TGCCTATTTTCACAGGTGCCACAAGGGAAGTGTTGCTTCCTACAAATACATTATCCTCTATAACGGTTGGATTCTTGTTAACTCCATCGAAATTACACGTAATGGTACCCGCACCTATATTCACACCTTTTCCAATAGTTGAGTCGCCAAGATAAGCCAGATGCTGCGCTTTTGTTCCCCTGTCGAGAACAGATTTCTTGACTTCCACAAAGTTTCCTATTCTCACACCGCGTTCCAACACGGTTCCTTCTCTTAACCGTGCAAAAGGACCTACTGTGACACCATCGCTAATTTCAGCTCCAACGCAATCAGAGCTAATCACAGTGGTATCATCTCCGATTTTGCAGTCTTTAATTCTGGTCATAGGACCTATTGAGCACTCCTCACCCACAACTGTTCTTCCCATCAGAAAGGTCATGGGATAAATTGTAGTGTCTCTTCCTACAACTACATCATCGTCTATGTAAGTGCTGTTAGGATCAACGATAGTCACTCCCTGCAGCATCATTCTTTCACATATTCTCATTCGCATTATTCTTTCTGCCTCTGCCAACTGCACACGTGTATTCACTCCAAGAAACTCTTGCGAGTCCTCAGCTTCAAAGATTGTCACCTTTCTCACCTTGTGAAGAACATCGGTTAGATAATACTCCTGTTGGCTATTGCTGTTGGTAACCTTTGGCAAATATTCTAGAAGCGCCTCTCCTCTGAAAATATAAACGCCGGTGTTGACTTCGCTGAGCGATCGATCAAACTCTCCTATATCTCTTTCTTCAATGACTTGTTGAAAAGATCCGTAACTATCACGCACCACTCTTCCATACCCTGATGGATCACTCATACGTGCTGATATTATCGTTACATCTGGTTTTTCCCTTCTGTGAACTTTTAGACATTTCTCAAGAGTTTCCGATCTCAATAGTGGTGTATCACCATAAACTACGAGTAGATCCTCGGCAGGGGAAACAAATTGCTTCGCGCACATGACCGCGTGAGCTGTTCCAAGCTGCTGATTTTGAATAAAAACTTTGATATTCTGAGGAAGCACGGTTCTAACTTCATCTGCTCCATGTCCTAAGACAACGGCTATCTCACTCGCTACGCTCTGAACAGCCCTCAGAACCCATTCTATCATCGGTTTACCGCACACTGGATGCAACACCTTCGAATAACGCGATTTCATCCTTTTCCCAATACCAGCGGCTAAGACAAGACATTTCATCGTACTCCCCCCTTTCAAATCAAATAAGTGCCGGCGGATTCAACAGCACTTTCCAACCTCTCTTACCAGATTCAGTTAAAACTTCATTCAGCCTTTTGAGTGAGGTTTCAACATCGTCTGTCTTGATCAGAAAATGAAACCTATACTCATTTGCGATCCTGAAAATGGGATGTTCAACTGGTCCTAAAACATGTTCCCCCGCACTTCTCAATTTTTCGGAACAAAAATTCACAATTTCCAGCCCCTTCGAAGCAATCCGTGCTTTAAGAATCACCTGAATTACGTTTGTAAAAGGTGGATACAGTGCCTCTCTTCTTTTTGCCAGTTCCTCCTTGTAAAAACCGTGCACATCGAGATCTACCAAATGATTCAACAGCTCGTCATCCGGATTGTACGTCTGCACAATTGCCGCGCCGGACTCGAATCCCGCTGACTCACTAACTGTCTGGAAGAGCACTCGAAATGTTCTGAACCTCGCGGTGAAATCAGGTACATTAAGTAAACCATCAAAATCCATGACTACAATCAAACCTGCGCGATCCAAATCGATGCCCCTGGTTATCATCTTTGTACCTACAATTATGTCTATTTCACCTCTCTCAAACTTTCTCAGGTATTCTAAGACCATCTGGGGGTGTCTGACAGTATCCCGGTCGAGGCGAACCAATTCATAAGATGCAAAACGACGTTTCAAATGCTGTTCGATTCTTTCTGTACCCGCTCCTCGTGGATAAAGCGCATGTGCTCCACAACGCGGGCATTTGTCTGACGCTTCTTCAGTATAACCACAAAGATGACACTTGAAAACATTTTCGTCTCTGTGGTAACTGAGAGAAACATCGCATTTTGGACATTCCACTATGAATCCGCAAGCAGCGCACTGAATCCAAGGAGAATAACCCTTACGTCTGACCACTACGATAACTCCTCTGCCAGACTTGAGGGTAGAACGAATAGAAGTCATTGTATCGCCGGCGACAAATGACTTTTCTTTTCTTGTGTTCAAAACCCTGATGCTGCATTTCCTATGTTCTTGTAGCTCTATTTGTTGTATCTTTCCATCTAAGGACTCCTTGTAGTGGTCAAGCCGTGGGGTGGTGGAAACCATTACAACACGAGCATTAGAAAGTTTTGCACGCCTTCTTGCTACCTCAACAGCATCGTAGACTGGATTCTCATACTGATAGTAGCTTTCATCCTCCTCATGCTCAACTACTATCAACCCAAGATTTCTCAATGGACAAAAAACAGCGCTTCGTGTTCCCACAACTACACTGATTTTTCCTTTCCACGCTTGAATCCACTGAAAGGCTCGCCTTGCTTCGGAAAGATAACTGTGATAAACACCCACAGATAGATGACCCAAAACGTTTTTCAGACGGGTGGATACCTGTCCAACCAGCATTGCCTCGGGGACAAGATACAAAGCAGAGAATCCCTTTTGAACAGTTCTACGAATCATTTCTATACACAGATCCGTTTTCTTGCTCGATTTGGAACCCAAAAGCAAGATTTCATCACGTTTCATCTGTTCTAAGTAGAAACCGAGAGAGTCATTGAGAACATTTTTTTCACCGGTTCGCTGCATTTTGGGCCCTATTCTTATCAAACCTTTCTTCTGAAGATCACTTAGAACTCGCTTTGAAACACCAAGATCTCTAACAATATCGTCCACATAAACCTCATCATTGATGAATAGATAATTCG
>QNAO01000223.1 GCA_003641785.1 Thermotogae bacterium | reverse complement strand
TGTGATATAATTGCAGTGATAAGTGAATTATTTAACATGATTACACAGTGTTTGAGGAGGGTTGTGGATGTCCAATATCAAAGTCACTATTAATGGTAGGGAATACACTGTTCCATCAGAAATAACAATTCTTGAAGCGTGTAACATTGCAGGGGTTTATGTACCCAGTTTGTGTAACCATCCCCGGCTTGAACCAACGGGCGCTTGTAGAGTGTGCGCTATAGAAGTGGAAGGTGCGAGGAATCTTCAACCCGCGTGTGCAACCAAGGTTCAAGAAGGCATGAAGATTAACACGAACACTGAGCGTGTTGAAAAAGCTCTTAGATTTAATTTGTCCTTGCTCCTATCAAGGCACCCCAAAGACTGTATGACTTGTGAAGCCAATGGTAGATGTGAATTTCAAGATTTGATCTACAGGTACGATATAAAGGATATGTTTGGTGAAGAGGAAATGGAGCATCTCTATGATGACAGCTCACCATCAGTTGTCAGAGACCTTGACAAGTGTATTGTCTGCGGTCGTTGTGTGCGAGCGTGTTCAGAGCTCCAGGGGATGGATATCTATTCCATGTCGAATAGGGGTTATAAAAGTCTGCCTATGACAGCTTTCAATACCCCGCTTTATGAAACAGAGTGTATCAGTTGTGGTCAATGCGCGCTGTTTTGCCCAACTGGGGCAATAACTGAGAATCCCGATATCAGAAAGGTTCTGAATCTTTTAGAACACCATGACAAAGTTATCGTTGTACAGACAGCTCCGGCGACAAGGGTAGCCATAGGCGAGGAATTTGGGATGGAACCAGGCAGCGTTTCTACAGGCAAGATGGTAGCGGCTCTTAAAAGGCTTGGCTTCGATTACGTTTTCGACACGAATTTTGCCGCGGATTTGACCATAGTGGAAGAAGGTTCAGAGTTTCTCGAAAGACTCAAAAATGGCGGTCCTTTCCCGATGTTCACTTCTTGTTGCCCCGCCTGGATAAACCTGATGGAGAAGAACTATCCCGAGCTGATAAACAACGTATCAAGTGCGAAATCTCCACAACAGATGTTGGGTCCTGTTGTCAAAACGTTCTTTGCTAAGAAGAAGGGAATTCCTGTGGATGATATAGTGGTTGTTTCCATAATGCCGTGCACCGCCAAAAAGGACGAAGCGAAAAGGCCCCAGCACACAATTGATGGAAGACCAACCGTTGACGTTGTACTCACTACAAGAGAACTTGCAAAATTGATTCGCATGAAGAAAATACCTTTTGCATCACTTCCGGAAGAGAACTACGATGATCCTCTTGGAGAATCCACAGGAGCCGCGGCTCTGTTTGGTACGACAGGTGGTGTCATGGAAGCGGCGCTGAGAACAGCTTATGAACTTGCAACCGGTAAAGCTCTTCCCCAACTCGACTTCACAGATGTTAGAGGTCTCAGTGGTATAAAAGAAGCAGAGGTCGACATAGACGGGAAGAAAATACGTGTCGCCGTCGCGCATGGGACAGCGAAAGTTAGAGAGCTCCTCGATAAAATCGTTTCAGGAGAAGTGTACTACGATTTCGTAGAAATAATGGCCTGTCCAGGAGGTTGCATTGGTGGAGGCGGACAGCCATACAGCCTTGATAAGGATGTTCTCAAAAAGCGAATGGAGGGAATTTACTCCATAGACGAAAGAAGTGTGATTAGGAAATCGCATGAAAACCCCTCTATCAAAAAGCTTTACGAAGAATTTTTGGAGCGTCCCTTAGGACACCTTTCACACGAACTGCTGCATACGACTTACAGCGATAGATCTCGTAAAGTGAAGCAGGCTGAAAGAGTTGGGAGTTGATTTTTATGAAAAAGGTGGGTCTTACACTCCTTTTTCTTCTGATTTTGGCTCCAGCAATATTAGCTGTGGATGTTTTAATACCCGTGGGTCCGACTGTGATCTCTTTTGTTGCCTTGATGAAAGGTGAAGTTGAAAGCAGTATTCCCATTGAAGTGAGATTCTGGAAGAACTTTGATCAGGTCAACGCTGAGCTTGCATCTGAGAAATTTGACATTGTTGTTCTTCCTGTATCGCTGGGAGCGAATCTATATATGAAAGGCGCTGACTTGAGGCTTGTTGGCGTGACTCTCTGGAAGGCATTCTATATTGTGACAAAAGATGTGAAAATCAACACGATAGAAGATCTAAGAGGAATGGATATTTATACCCCACAGGGAAAAGGGCAGACGGCGGATGTTCTGATTCGATATCTCTTGAACAGACACGGCATGGACACCGAGAAAGACGTTTCGATAAAATATTCTTCTCCTCAAGAGATAGTAGCTCTTCTCGCCAAGGGTGTGGTTAACGTTGCCATATTGCCTGAGCCTTTCGTAACGCTCTCAGTTCAGAAGTCGAACGCTTCCATCGCCTTGGATTTGCAGCAGCTCTGGGCTGAGGAGACAGGACTGCCACCGAGAGTTCCAATAACAGGTGTTTTTGCACTTGGAAAGTCACTGCAAGTAATACCTTTATCGATTTGTGAAGCTATCAACGGGATAAAAAAATCGGCTCTGTACGCTATGTCTAACCCTGAGCATTCTTCGTATTTGGCTGTGGATTATTTAGGTGGTATGGATGAAAACATTTTGAAAGAATCTTTGCAGAGAACTCTATACGAATACCGATCTGTTTTTGAGGTGAAAGATGAGGTCACTAAGTATTTCGAAGTGGTGAGCAGCGTAGCTCCTCAGGCGATGCCAGAGGTTCCAGATGAAAACTTTTTTGCAAAATAGGAAACGCGTTTTTTTCGCTTTAGGCCTGATATTCTTCTTATTGTGCTGGGTTTTGATATCAAAGTTGATAGCATCGGACCTTATCTTTCCAGGTCCGATGCCTGTTTTTCGTAAGCTGATTGAGCTTGTTAGAACAGGAGAACTCTTTGTTCCACTTATGAAAACCTTTGTCAAAGCGTTGTTAGGAATGTT
>QNAO01000222.1 GCA_003641785.1 Thermotogae bacterium | reverse complement strand
TCAAATCTTGTCATTTCTTTGGATAATGGGGCGTCATTTTCGGAGGCTCTTCGAAATGAAGGAATTTTTGATTCTATCTTTGTGAATCTTGTTTCCGCAGGTGAGGAAGGAGGTGTTCTTGACCAAACCTTAGAAAAAGCGGCTAACTTCTATGAATCATCAAAACGCCTTCAGGATGAAATAAAATCGTCTATGGCCTATCCGATGTTTGTTCTTGTTTTTGCTATAGGTGTTATTTTCATAATATCCTTTTACATACTTCCGCAGCTTATAAGTGCTTTCGGGAATCTTCCTCTCAGCGGTCCTGTAGCATTTTTACTTTCGGTGAACAGATTTTTGTCTGAGAACTGGCTCTTGACAGTGATATTGGGGTCTGTAGCGACGTTCGGTTTTGTTATATTCATGAAGAGCAAGTATGGCGTTTACATTAAAGATGGCCTTGCAATGATTTTTCCACCCGCTGCCAAAATACGATCTATGATGGCAGTTGAAAGGTTTTCAAGGACTCTTGGGGTTCTTGTTAGCAGTGGTGTACTCTTGACTTCAGCCATTCAAATGGCGGCAGCGGCATCGAACAGTTCCAAATTTATGAAAAAAGGCGACCAGATAAGTTTACGAGTTAAAGAAGGCGCGAGTTTAAAGCAATCTATGATGGAATCTGGCATTTGTCCTCAAATAGTTTATGAGCTCGTGGGAACGGGTGAAGAAACAGGGAGACTTGATGAGGTTCTTAACAAGGTTGCAGATTTTTATGAAGAACAAGTGAGAACAGGTGTGAAAAAACTGGTTTCTCTGGTTGAACCCATCATGATAGCTGGGGTTGGGGGATTCATAGCCTTCATGGCTTTTGCCATGTACAACACGATTTTCCAGCTTCAGCAAACGATTGGACAGTGATGCATGTGGTTGAACTTCTGGTGAAAATTCTGGTTCTGGGTGCGTTCGTTTTGTCTATCAGTTTTTACGTTGTGTTTTTGCAAGACTTAATGAACTGCATTGAACCCTACACTCTGAAATGCCTTCTGTTTAAAGCGCTTGGTTTTGTCAATGCTTCAAGTCCGGGAACTGTTATGTTGAGAAAAGCTGGGCAATGCTTGGAGATAAAGATTCAACCGATTGGATCAAAAGTACGGCGGATAACACTGAACATCGAAAAGAATTTTCTTATTACGAGTTCGCATCAATCGTTTCCTTCGCTGGTAGTCAGTCCAACTACGGTGCTCCGTACAGGCAGCATTGAGACAGAGACGTGGAGACTTTCTCTGCGCCCCGTAACAGGGCAAATCACGATCATGAGGTGATCTTGTTGCAAATATTTCATAAAGATATCACAGCAGTGGAAATCACACCACGTTATGTTGCGGGTATCAAATCAAGAAAAAGTAGGGGCATCCTGAGGTTTATAACGCCACTGTTTTTTTATGAGGGAGCAAACAGCTCGCAGAAAATCGTGGAACTGCGAGAAAATCTAAATCCTGATGTTGAGGATATAGTTATTGTTAACTTTCCCAACGATGATGCGTTGTTTGTCTCTATAGACGTTCCACCAACTCTGAAAAACAGGGATCTCGCTCGGTTTGCAAAAATGGAAGTGGCCAGGTTGCTTAATCTTTCTGCGGACAAGATGTCAATCGATGTTGCGGGAAAATTTTCTTCTAAGTGTATGGTAACTGTGGCAAAACAAAGAGACTTGAATGACTTCATAAATCGAATTCTTCAAGCAGGTTTTCCAGAACCAGATGTTGTACTGCCAGATTTGTTCAAATATTTTGAGCTCATTTATATTCCCGAAGTGACAGCACTCTTTCTGATATTCACTCCGGATTACGGTTCAGCAGTGCTCAGTAGTGGAGGCAGCATTCTGGGAGTGAGAACATTTTCCAGTTCTACATGGGAAATTTTAGACATCGTTTCTGAGGAAACAGGAATACCCCGCTTGGAACTCATGAATAGTTATGAAGCTTTCGAAAAAAATCAGAGGATTGGAACGCTCGTGGAGTCTATTTTGAGCGATCTGCCATACACCGTGGAACGAGAGTTAATCTTCCTTCTTAATACTGTTTTACCCAGTTCCTCTTTGAACGATGTGAGCCGCATCTTCATTATGTCCGATCCAAATGTTCTTCAAAAATACTTTGTGAAAGCTTTTTCTGTACTTGAATTGTTGCAAGGGAAGATAGAACCTGTAGTTTTCAGATGGCGGATCTCTTCTCTACCGCTTGGAATTCTTGGAATTAGTGTGCGAGGAGGGAGGGAGTTTGGTAAAAACAAACTTGTACAGGAATAAGAAACCCGTGTTAAAGTGGGGCTCTTTCTTGGTTTTGACAATTGCTCTATTAGCTCCCGTTTTTGCCATGCGATTTACTATGGAGTTTTATAAGAAAAGTACAATGGATGTCTTGGCTTCAAAGTACACAGGTGTTGTGCAAAAGTACGATATCTCAGTAAAAAGCGCGGGCTTGGCGTCAGAAATTGAAAGAATTGAAAGTTTGAACAACTCAATGAAGATTATGGCTGCGAATCTTCAAAAGCAGATAAATGCCTACGAAACTCATTTAAAAAGACTTTTCGATTCTGATTCACTGCTGAAAACAATTTTTAGTGTCTGGGTACAAAACTCCGAGGATTGGATGGTTTTGTCTCATCTCGACATGAGAGATTCTAAGGTTAGGATGACGTTCTTTGAACTGTACAACCCTGAGCTTAGGAGTTCAGGGCAAACGCTGGAAGAAAGACTAACACTGATTGGATACAGGGTTCAGAAGAGTATTGACTATGATGTGGAGATGAGCTTTCAGAACAAAAATGTGACACGAATTACACTTGAAGGTGAGAAATAATGAGAATCAGTCGCAGACTTGGAATAATTCTTGCCATTCTTCTTTTCGTGGGGTTCGCTGGATTTTTCGACGTTTACGACTATCTGAGATTTAATTTTCTAATCAAG
>QNAO01000221.1 GCA_003641785.1 Thermotogae bacterium | reverse complement strand
TAAGCGGATAAGAGCGCATTTTCTGCGACAAATCTCTTCTTAAATTAGCTTTCGCAGATTTTCGCCACTTTGCGCCTTAAACTTAGTGAGTGAAATCAGAATATCGGTCAGTGAAACGCGGATAAGGAAATCGGGAATCCTTTCAAATACCATGTACAGCACACTTTCAAGTTCCTGACGCTTGTTCTAATCAAAATGGGAATTGTCAGTTATGCCTTCTGAAACCTTCTCTTTATTCCAAAGTGATGCTCGATTTGCTGAACAGTATTGTCAAATATTTCGTTAACCTCGTCATCTGTTAGAGATCTATTCTCTGCCCTGTAAACGACGTAAAATGTCACGCTGAACGTGTTACTGGGAATGTCCTTTCCCTTATAAAAATCGCTGATCCCCGCCTTTTCTACATACTCGCTGGATTTCAGAAAAAATGAAACGATTTCTCCAGCGTGCTTACCAAAGGGTATCAGGAACGAAATATCTCTTCTAACAGAAGGGTGACCGGAAAGTTTTTTGAGAGGCTTGAGTGCGTTGTGATTTTCAAATAGAACTTGCAAATCCAGTTCCATGTAGTAGGCTTTTGCCTTGTAGTCAAAGACCTTGTTGAATTCATTTGAAAGCATCCCAATTATGCCAGCAGGCTTGTCTTTGACAAAAATTCTGGCAGAGTGTCCGGGCGTCAACCAGGTCAGTTCTGCAGGGGTCAATTTGAATTCAAAGTTCAGGTGATGGGCCATTTCATCCAAAATGCCTCTCAAGGTGAGAAAAGACATAGATCGTGAATCGGTGTAATCATCTTCGTTCAATTTACCACAGCTCACAAGGCCGATTTTCTCTCTTTCGATATTTTGATCGTTGTGAGGTTCATAGATTTTCGCAATTTCAAAGAGCTTGACATCTCTTATCTGGCGTCTGACATTGTATGCAAGTGAATCGACAAGGCCGAATAGCAAAGATGGTCTCAAGCAATCCATGTCCTCATTGAGTGGATTACTCAGCTTTACCGCGCTTGTTCCAAGCAACTGTGCAATACGAGCTGAAGGGCAGAATGACAGGTTAACAGTTTCATCAAAGCCGCTCGCTATCAAAAGGTTTCTAATTTTCTTTCTGAACATTTGTATCTGGCTCCATCCTCGGCTATAGGCGGGAATTCGCGGCTGCTGAGCTTTGAGACGCTCGTATCCATATATTCGCCCTATTTCTTCCACCAGGTCTTCTTCAATTGCCACATCGGGTCTGAAAGTTGGCACGTCAACAGAGAAGCCATCGGATTTTTCTTTGACATCCATTTCCAAAGAGAGCAGTATCTGCTTTATTTCTTCTTTTGGAACCTCCATTCCAAGAGTTGCCGACACTGTAGATGTTTTGAGCTTCACATGTCTTGGGTTAATCGTTTCGGGGTAAACATCTACAATGCCCTGAGCAGAAACTCCACCCGATACCAATTGAATCAGTGTTTGCAGTCGCTCAATAACATAGTGAGCGTCATTTGGATCGACGCCTCTTTCAAAGCGATATGAAGAATCCGAAGTGATACCAAGTATCTTGGCTGTTCTGCGAATACGAACGGGATTGAAGTAAGCTACCTCTAATATCAGATCTTTTGTGGATTCAGTTACACCTGAGTCAGAAGCTCCCATGACACCTCCGACAGCGAGTATGCTCCTTGTTGCATCAGTTATGAGTATTTCTCCACCTCTCATTTCGTACTGCTTCTCATCGAGTAGCGAAACTGTCTCTTTATCCATGGCTCTTCTAACTACTATTCTGCCTTCGGCAACCTTTGAATAGTCGAATGCATGTACAGGGTGTCCTGTTTCGAGCATCACGTAGTTCGTGGCATCAACAACCGAATTTATGGGCCTCAATCCACAAGCCAAGAGCCTGCGCCGCATCCAGATCGGACTCGGTTTGACGCTTACATCCTTGACAAAAACGGCACAGTATCTTGGGCATCCGTCTTTGTCTTCTATAACTACCTCTATGTAGTCATTCACAGAATCGTCAAAACTTTTGAAGGATATTCCCGGTCTCTTAATCGGTATTTTGCACAGGGCTGATAAGTCTCTTGCAACGCCAATAATTCCAAGACAGTCTGGTCTATTTGGGGTCACTTCGATGTCAAGAACCATATCATTCAGTTTCCAGTGTTCTATAAGATCAGTGCCCAGTGTCAAGTCATCCTTTATCTGATATATATGATCGGATTTTTCTTCTAAGCCCAGTTCTTGAAGGGAACACATTACTATCTCTGAAACAACGCCCCTGATCTGAGTCGGGCTGACAGTTTCGCCGGTTGCCAAGACTGTACCTGGTAGTGCAATAGGTACAAGTGCTCCTTCTTTTATGCTTAAATCTGAAGTAACTGTCGTGAAAGTGTTTTCACCATCGTTGATCTCGCATACCTGTAATCGCTCCGAATTTGGGTGGGCACTGACTTTTTTAACCTTTGCCGACAGTATTTTACCCTCAACGGGGAATGGCTTTCTCAAACTCTCCACACTTAAGCCGGCCATAGTTAGCCTATCGGCTATCTCTTCATCAGACCAATCTGGATTCACAAATTCTCTGAGCCATTCTATTGGTACCAACATCCACATATCCCTCCGTCAGAAGTTCTCAAGAAAGCGCTTATCGTTGCGAATGAAGTCTCTGATATCTCCTATATTGTATTTGAGCATTGTTATTCTTTCTATTCCCATACCAAAGGCGAAACCTTTCCATTTTTGCGGATCGTATCCAACATTCTTGAAAACATTGGGATGTACCATGCCCGCGCCGAGTATCTCAAGCCAGCCGGTATAAGCACAGGCCTGGCACCCGCTTCCATTACAAACACCGCAGGAGACATCGACTTCAAAACTCGGTTCAGTGAATGGAAAAAAACTCGGTCTCAATCGTATCTTCCTGTCTATGTCGAAGATCTCCCGTACGAATTGTTCCAGCACATACTTGAGATGTGCT